>PUOB01000431.1 GCA_003551985.1 Desulfobacteraceae bacterium
CGGATGCCACCACCGCTGCGCCATCGGTAATAACACAGCCTACCGGAAACTCGCCCGCTTTCAAGGCGGTTTCGGCCTGCTCAAGGGCCAGGCGCATAAACAGGATATCACGTTCACCATCACTCATGGGCTGACTTGCACCTTTCCTTTCGTGTGACTTTTTACGGGCTCATCAAAAAATGTCCGTCAGCAATCGCTCTTTTAAATTTTGCATTTTTTTAATAAAAAAGCAACGGGGTTGTATCATTGCGCACCGCGACGTTGAGACACTCCAAATCGAAATCGGGATCGGGATCGGGATATAAAAAAACCGATTACGATTACGACAACGACAACGAGCATCTTGTGATGGCGCGGCAGAAGCAGGGTCATAGGTCATAGGATGTGCTGACGAAGGAAGCGCATCGATGAACCGCAACACAAAAATCTTGGCCTTTTTACAAAGTCGTCAATATTGACAATACAATTGATTTCAGGTAGCACTGTCTTATTTTAAACGCTTTTTGCCTTTCCGGATTACACGGCGGTTTGCTGGCTGATTTGCCAGCTGATTGTTGGGGCGAAAAACGGATCAATGTTTACATGTATAACCGTCACAATTACGGACAGACGCTTGTCGAGCACAGACCACCACTCTTAACATTCAGGTATCGACCATGATAATCGGACTCGATGTTGGCGGCACCCATACGGACGTGGTTCTTTTGAGTCCCGGCGGTCTTGAAAACCGGGTCAAGGTTCTTACGAACACATCCGACCTGTTTTCGACGGTTTTAACCGGCCTTGAACGGATCACCGAAAAAATCAACCCTGAACAGGTGACCCACACCGTTCTCAGTACGACCCTGACTACCAACGCCATTGTTGAAAACAAGCTTTCACCGGTGGGCATGATCGTTTCCAGCGGCCCGGGCATTCATCCGGATTATTACCGGGCAGGGGAGCAGTTTCATATCGTCGACGGCGGGATCGACCACAGCGGGCGCGAAATAAAACCCCTCGACGAAGAGCAGGTGCTGGCTGCAGCGCGGAAGATAAGTGCCGAAGGCATTTCCCATGTAGGCGTCGTCGGGAAGTTTTCCACAAGAAACCCGGCGCATGAAAACAGGATCTGCGAGCTGATTGAACCGAGCTTTGAAAAGGTTTTTCCGGGACACCGCATTTCCGGGAACTTCAGTTTTCCAAGGCGGATTGCCACGACCTATCTCAATGCGGCCATCTATCCGATACACCGGAATTTTTTTGAGGCGGTCAAAAACTCCCTGATTAAAAGAGGAATAAATGCCCCTATATACATCCTGAAAGCCGACGGGGGAACCATGGACTTCAACACATCCCTTGAATTCCCCGGCCAGTCCATCCTGTCCGGGCCGGCGGCAAGTGTCATGGGGTCCGTTGCATTCGCTGAAGACCCGGCTGAAACCATTGTCCTGGACATCGGCGGCACCACCACGGACATGGCCGTGCTGATCAACCGGGTGCCCGTTTTGGTGCCAAGCGGCATCGAAATCAACAGCTTTAAAACCCACATCCGGGCACTGCACACGCGCTCGGTCGGCTTGGGCGGCGACAGCGCGATTCGCTTCAATAACGGAGAGTTGACCATCGGACCGGACCGAATGGGACCGGCCATGGCATACGGCGGGAGTACCCCCACGCCCACCGACGCCCTTTTCGTGCTCGGCCGGGCAACCGACGGCAGCCGGGCAGACGCTGAAAAAGGAATAAAAACCATTGCCGACGAGATGGGCGTCTCCACCCGGGACGCCGCCAACAACATTTTTGACAAAACCTGCCGCCTGATACTTGAAAAAGCAGGCGAAATGGTCGAAAAAATTAACAGCAAGCCGGTATACACCGTTCGTGAAGCCCTGGAAGGCCACCGCATCGATCCCGGCCACCTGCTGGTCCTGGGCGGGCCGGCGCCGCATTTTGAAGCGCATTTCCGGGAGATCTCGGGCTACAAGGTCAAAAAGGTCCCCCAGTGGGACGTGGCAAACGCGATTGGCACGGCCCTGTCCCGCACCACGTGCGAAGTCACCCTGTTTGTCGATACCTACCGGTGCCGGGCCATGGCCCCGGAAGAAAACTTTTCGGAATCCGTCAGCCCGCGCATCACCCTTGACGAAGCCAGGGCCATCGCCCTTGACCTGCTCACGAAAAAAGCGCTGAGAGAAGGGGCGGCGCCCGGCGACTTTGAAACCGATGTCCTCGAGGAGCTGGAATTCAACATGGTCCGGAACTTTCAACGCATCGGACGCAACATCCGGATCAAGCTCCAGGTCAGGCCGGGTCTGATGCACGATTACCATGAGATTACGCAGATGATCAACAGCGTTCCCGAAACAAACAATTGATGGCTAAGTTAAAAGTCCCATCTACTGCGTTGCAGCAATTTTTCATCCACTCAACATACGACATGTATGCCTTCGCGTATGAAAAATTACTGCGCCTTGTATATGGAACTTTTAACTTAGCCATCTGTTCCTTATCTTGTAATTTTTTAGGAGTTTATAAACAACTGACGAACGCGTAAAAGTCGGTTTCAGGCGGCTTTGTAATCACGCCAAGGCGTGACAAGATCAAGGGCAGATATTGGACTTTACGAAGTCGTCATCAATGAAAGTACAAACGGAGCATAATATGCTTAGTGCAAAACACAAAACCGGGC
>PUOB01000139.1 GCA_003551985.1 Desulfobacteraceae bacterium
ATATCATCCGCGCGGTTGAAAAAAACACCACACGGGTCTTACGGCGCATATAAGGAGGCAACATGGCTGTATTGCAGTCTTATGCCCGGCAAGACCCGTGCGATGGTGGTACCTGGTTAATAAATCACTTAGAATTCATATGCCAGTCGGAGTTCGCCGAAATAATTCCGTTCCGGGGCCGGGTAAATGGCGTTGTAATAATCGCCAGTGTTGAAGTCCTGGCTGTAAACCCCGTACTCGGAATATTCCTCATCAAGAATATTGTTTACACCTAAATTAACTGCGAATGCTTTCCAGGCATATCTCAACATAACATCGGCGACGATATAATCACCGCCTTCCCAGTCGTCTCCGACTTCGTTTTCCCAGTCGCTGATAAGTGTTTTATCTGCCGCCCATCGGGCCCGCATATCCAAAGATAATCCCGTAATGGGGAAAACAGTTGCTCCCGCCATGGCGCTATGCCTTGCGACGCCAGGAATATCGTTGCCATCATATGCGCCCCCTCGCAGTTCATTGTCCATAAGGGTATAGTTGCCAAACAAACGCAACATTTCGTGCGGCTTGGCAGTCATTTCCAGCTCAAATCCCTGACGCCTGGTTTTTTCGTAGTTAACATTCTGGCCCATGAAAAATTCGGTCGGCATTAGAGGATCAAATAAAATTTCATCCTTTGTGTCGATATGAAAAACGGTTGCTCCCACTTTCATCATTCGGTTCAGCTGATGGCTGATTCCGGCCTGGTAATGCATACTGGTTTGGGGGTCAAGTATCTCATCAAAACTCTCTCCGCCAAGTTCATCCAACAGCGCCAATCGATATCCCCTCTCCAGGGATGCAAAAATTTTGCTGGCTGGTTGATAATTGAACGTCCATCCAGTTGTTGCGGCATAGACCCTGAAAGAATCGTCCGGACGATTATCAATGTTGTAGGAAGCTCGGGTTCCGCGAAGACCAAAGTTGAAGTAGTGATTTTCAATAGGCATGACCTTGTCGTGAATAAAAAGACCCACGTCGCGCATCTTGCTATCATTACCACCAGGTCGCTTTAAATTCGAATATTGAAAATCAAAACCCACAATCATATCATGCCGCATGCCGGCTAAATCAAATCGATTCGTGAGCTGCGGTGACATTTCGTAGTAATAAAGATCAGATTCGACCAAAAAACCCGTGTATTCAGCTTCAGCTTCATTTTTTCTGGCACTCATTCCCCATGACAGCGTTGCATTGTCGCTTAAATAAAGCTGCGGCGTAAAGTGTATGTAGTAATCCCTGCTTTCAGCGAAATCATCGGGAGAAGCCGCGTCTTTTCTCCTTTGAGAATCTTCGGGAATCGCCCCGGGGAGGCCGTAGTTGTCGTCTTTGATGCCGGCATTAAGGCTCAATTCATAAAAATCCTCGGCATAACCCAGGTGAAGCCCCGCATTTTTGCTTTCCAGATCGCTGTTGTCACGGTAGCCGTCCGTTTCCATGTAGTTTCCATGAATGTTATAGGTCAACCTTTCAGTGCTGCCGGCAACACCCGCGGACTGGTTGAAATAGTCAAAACTGCCAAAGGTTGTACTGACATTGGCGGTATATTTTTCAGCCCCCTTTTGGGTAATGATATTGATTACACCGCCGGTGGCATTGTTGCCATAAAGTACGGAACCGCCGCCGCGAATAATCTCGATTCGCTTGATACGATCGCGAGGGATCGTCGTCCAATCAATGCTGCTCATATCCGGTGGGTTAATACGCCGGCCGTCGACAACCACCAGTGTATTTGCATTAGCGGTTTCGCCAAAACCACGAATATCAACACTTGCTGTTCGACCTGTACCCGTCCAGTCTGCTACGTTAAGCCCGGCTACATCCTTAAGCAGGTCTACTGTGCTGATAGCACTTGAGGCAGCAATTTCATCCGCATCGATTACTGTTACATTTGCAGATACGGTAGCAACGTCCTCTTCGGCACGGCTTGCGGTCACGACCATTTCAGACATGTCCACAACATCCACTTCTTCCGCTGAAATTTCTTTTGAACCGGACAACCAGAAACCACCGGTCAATAATACAAACACAGCTGCCGATCCGACAACACCCTTAAAATATTGGCATAAATTCATTGGTTTGGTATCTCCTTTATTATCGTTTGTTTTAATACTAATATTACTTAAATTTAAAGGCCCTTTTTGCCGGAGATGCGGTTATCTCACAAAAAAAGGGAAATCTTCATACTCAGCCGTTAAAGACTGATCTGAAGATTTCCCTTTTTATCTTTAGATCACGAGGATAATCCCGGCCACGCGGATTATGCCGAACTTTTTCCAGGCAGGTCTTCTGGCTCGTGGATCGTCTTACTGACCGCGCCTTCCCCCGAATCTCAATCTCGAAGTGGCTTTCTGCGGTGTTCATCCCCACTTACAGCGGCGGGCCCGCCCCCGATTTCAACGGGGTTCCCTATTGTGCCGTTTCCGGCACCTGAAAAAATTTACTATGTAGATAACGACGATACACAAGCACGATCAACAAGTCAATGACAAAATTTCTATACCCTTAACCTTGATAGTCTCGTTAAAAGTCGGCTTTTGTCTCCCGATTCACGACGGGTTCTTTGTAGGGGCGAATAATCATTCGCCCTTATGGCGGGCGAATGATTATTCGCCCCTACG
>PUOB01000261.1 GCA_003551985.1 Desulfobacteraceae bacterium
ACTTTGTAAAAAGGCCAAGATCAAGGCTTGCGCGATTTTTGAAGAATTGAATGTACTTAAGTGTACTTGATATTCTTCGAAAATTGCGCATAACGCAGATATTGGCCTTTTTACGAAGTCGTCAAAATTGAATCCTTGGAATTGGAGGCTATATAATGGCACAACACGAGGAAGAAAAGTCGCCTGATCCATCCGAAAAAATACCGGAACAGCTCCCGATTCTCCCTCTTTTTGACGTGGTCCTGTTTCCCAAGATGGTGCTGCCGCTTATCGTCATGCAGGAAGAATCGATCCGCCTCATAGACGAAGCGATGTCAGGCGACCGGCTTGTTGGAGCGATTGCCTCCCGTTACGCAAAGCCTCAGGGGGAATACACCACCGAAGACCTGTACAATGTGGGCACGAGCGCGGTTATCCTGAAAATGGCCAAAACCGAGGAAAACCACGCCCAGCTCCTCCTGCAGGGCATCGGCCGCTTTGAAGTCGACTCCTATACGGAAACATCGCCTTACCTGAAGGCGAAAATCCGGACCATTGTTCCCGAAGAATACAAGGACAAGGAAATCGAAGCCATTATGGCCAACCTGGTCAGCCAGTACGAAAAGGCGGTTTCCATGTCTTCCGCCATTCCCAACGAAATGGGCGCCATGGCCCGATCCATGGAGGAACCGGGGGTCCTCGCGGACATGGTGACATCGACGATCAACTCCAAAACCTCTGAAAAACAAGAAGTTCTGGAGCATTTCGACATAAAGGAACGTTTGAAAAAGGTGACCCAGCTGGTTAACTACCAGCTCGAAATCCTGGAAATCGGCGACAAAATCCAGTCCCAGGTCAAGGGGGACATGGAAAAACATCAGCGGGAATACTACCTTCGCCAGCAGCTCAAGGCCATCCAGGAAGAACTCGGGGAACATGACGAAGCCGGCAGCGAAGTGGCGGAATACCGGGCAAAAATCGAGGAAAAAGACCTGCCGGAAGAAGCGAAAAAAGAAGCGGAGCGGGAGCTCCAGCGCCTGTCGCGGATGCACCCATCATCGGCGGAATATTCCGTGGTGCTGACCTATCTCGACTGGATGGTCTCTCTTCCCTGGAATGACTACACCCAGGACCATCTTGACTTGGATGCGGCTGAAAAAATACTGGATACAGATCACTACGGACTCGAAAAAGCCAAAAAACGAATACTGGAATACCTGGCCGTGCTGAAGCTCAACCCGGACATCAAAGGCCCCATCCTGTGCTTCGTGGGACCGCCCGGCACGGGAAAAACATCGCTGGGACATTCCATCGCCCGGGCACTGGGGCGAAAGTTCAACCGGATCTCCCTCGGAGGCATCCGGGATGAAGCCGAAATCCGCGGGCATCGCCGGACATACGTGGGCGCCATGCCGGGAAAAATTATCCAGGCCATCCGGCGGGCCGGCACCAAAAATCCCGTTTTCATGCTCGACGAAATCGATAAGGTGGGCGCGGACTTCCGCGGCGATCCCTCCTCGGCGCTTTTGGAAGTGCTCGACCCCGAGCAGAACTTTTCATTTGGCGATCATTACCTGGATGTGCCCTTTGACCTGTCCCATGTGATGTTCATTACCACGGCCAACATTCTGGACACCATACCGCCAGCGCTTCAGGACCGGATGGAGGTCCTGCGGCTTTCGGGGTATACGGAAGAGGAAAAAATCAAGATCGCCACCCGTTACCTGGTACCCCGGCAGCGCAGCGCCCACGGACTGAAAGGCGAAAACATCAAGATCACCAGCGGCGCCCTCAGAAAAATCATATCCGGCTATACCCGGGAAGCCGGGCTCAGGAACCTCGAGCGCGAAATTGCCAACATCTGCCGCGGCGTGGCCAGCAAAATCGCAAAAGGCGAGACGGATTTTGTAAACGTCGGGGTAAACGATATCAAGGCGTATCTGGGACCGATCCAGTATAGTTTCGACGAAATCAAAAAGCGGGTGTCCACACCGGGTGTGGTGATGGGCCTGGCCTGGACCCAGGCGGGCGGGGACATCCTTTTCATAGAAGCCACCGCCATGAAGGGCAAAGGGAACCTCACCCTGACCGGTCAGTTGGGCGATGTCATGAAGGAATCGGCAAACGCGGCGATGAGCTGGATCCGGACCAATGCCAAAGCGCTTAAAATCGATGAAGGTTTTTTTGAAACCCATGACATTCATGTCCACGTTCCGGCGGGGGCGGTCCCCAAGGACGGCCCGTCGGCCGGCGTTACCCTCTTGACCGCCATTGTCTCGCTTCTCAAGGATAAGCCCACTTCCAAAAACCTGGCCATGACAGGCGAAATTACCCTTCGGGGGCAGGTCATGCCCATCGGGGGGGTTAAGGAAAAGGTGCTGGCCGCCCACCGGGTCGGCATCAAAACCATCATTATGCCCAAATTCAATGAAAAGGACATGGAAGAGGTGCCGGAAAACGCAAAAGAAGACATCGATATTCGCTTTGTCGACAAGATGCGGGATGTATTAAAAATCGCGCTTAACATATGAGGGCTTCGTCCCAAAAAGACGATGATTGGATGCCCCGGGAGAAAGCCAGTGACGATTATGAAACGATGGCCGCTGATTTTATGCCTGTTGTTTTTGCTTCTAATGATCGGTTTGTGGGGTTGTCCGCCGCAAAAACCTGA
>PUOB01000384.1 GCA_003551985.1 Desulfobacteraceae bacterium
ACCGGTTTCAAATGGCTCAAGGAAGGCGACACCGTTTTATTGAAGCTGGCATTGAATTCGGCAAACCCCTACCCCGCCACCACAGACCCCTGGTCGTTGTCGTCAATGATCCGGTTGCTTTGGGAAAAGGGGGCCGGCCGGGTCGTTGCCGGTGATTCCAGCGGCGTGCACCTCGTCCACTGGACGGAAACCGGGCAGCGGGGATCGACCCGTAAAAACTGCGAAAAAGCGGGCCTGATGGATGTGATCCGGCGCCATGACGCAGAGGCCGTTTTTTTTGAGGAATACGGACACGACGCTTTCCAGCCGGTTTATCCCGCAGGAAACCATCACTGGAAAGAGCCCGTGTGGATAACCAATGCCGTTGATGAAGCCGATCACATCATCTACCTGTGCCGGGTCAGTTCTCACTTGATGGGGGACATCACCTCGGGAATGAAGGTGGGCGTCGGGTTTTTAAGGGAAGACAGCAGGCGGGCCTTTCACAGCGGGGGCGATGATTTCTATGCCATGTACGAGGAGATCAACCATATACCGGAAATCTCGGATAAGCTGCGGCTTGTCGCCTCTTCCGGGAGAAAGGTGCAGGCCACGTTCGGCCCGGACAATGGTCCTGTCACCGAACCGGACTATGGGCTTGTTTTTGCATCCGAAGACATCCTCGCACATGAAATGGTCGCTTATGCCTGGCTGTCCTACAACCGGGAAAAACGGGCGTCTTTTTTCGATACCGGCGTAACCGGAAGCCTGACCCGGCTGCGGTCGGTCATCAACCGGGGGTTTGTATGGTATACCTGGAAGGACGCCGGTTTTATCGAAACACCGGGCATGCCCTTTTTTGTCCCGGGAAAGATCCAGGACCATCCTTCCATTGTAAACGCCCTGAGGAGACTCGGGGGACGTCCGTCCGGCGTTGAATTCGAAAGCGTGCACACGCCCGCCGGTGCGGCTGAAATGGACCAATATATCCGGGATCGGCTGGTGTTTTAGACTGCCTGCGACAAGCCCATCCATTCATATATCCGCTTTATATCCAGGTGGCGGCGAACGGTGTCGGCCAGGCGGTCAAAGGCGGGCTCCAGCGCATAGACCCCGGCTTCCGCTTTTGGCGCCAGGCCTTTTCTGCGGCGCAGGTTGTTGATAAACCAATGCCGGAACCGGTCGTCGTCAAAGATGCCGTGGAGATAGGTTCCCCAGACCATGCCATTTTCCGAGCATGCCCCTTCCTTTCTTCCGTCATCGAGTTCAAGCAGGGGCGCAGCGGATAGCCGGCTTGCGCCGTGGTGGATTTCATAGCCGGCGACCGGCAGATTGGATGCCAGGTGCCGGGCGCGGGTGCGGGCAAGGGTTTTGCCGCTTTCAAGGACCGTGGTGACATCAAGCAGGCCCAGGCCGTCCACGGTTTTTCCGTTGGATTCGATCCGGTGCGGATCGCGGATTGCTGCGCCAAGCATCTGGAACCCCCCGCAGATGCCCGCGATTTCCATTTGTCCGCGTTTTTCCGCATCTTGGATACGCCCGGCCAGACCACTTTGGCGGAGCCACCCGACATCCGCCATAACATTCTTGCTGCCGGGCAGGATGAGGGCATCAAGGCCGTCCATTTCCTGTTCCGACCGGATAAACACCAGGTTGACGTCGTCTTCGCATAAAAACGGGTCGAAATCCGTGAAATTGGATATGTGGGGCAGATCGGCGACGCCGATTGTCACCGGCGCCGAAGATGCGATGCCCGGCGCTTGAAGGCGGTCCTTGAGGCTGACCGAATCCTCCTCGGGGAGTCCCAGCCGGTCCAGGTACGGTACCACGCCGATAACGGGCCGGCCCGTATGCCTGTCGGTATACGCCAGGGCGTCTTCCAGAAGGCCCGCATCCCCCCTGAACTTGTTGACCACGAATCCGGCCACAAGATGCCGCTCCCACTCCGCCAGGACCTCCATGGTGCCGACAAACGAAGCAAACACGCCGCCCCGGTCGATGTCTCCGACGATCAGGACGGGCGCGTTGGCATGACGCGCCATGGCCATGTTGACGATGTCGTTATCCTTGAGGTTGACCTCCCCCGGGCTGCCGGCGCCTTCCAGGACAATGGCGTCAAACTCTCCGGCCAGGCTGTCGTATGCCTCGCACGCGGCACGGGCAGCCTTTTTTTTGTAGTCCAGGTACGCCGATACGTTCATGTTTCCCGCAGGCCGACCGTTGACAATGACCTGGCTGCCGGTATCGGACGAGGGTTTGAGCAGTACCGGGTTCATGCGGACATCCGGTTCGATCCGGGCGGCCTGGGCCTGGACTACCTGGGCGCGACCCATTTCCAGGCCGGCACGCGTGACAAAGGAATTGAGCGACATGTTCTGGGCCTTGAAGGGCGCGACGTGAAGTCCGTCCTGTCGCAGAATGCGGCACAGGGCGGCGGCCAGGATGCTTTTGCCGGCATTGGAACCCGTCCCCTGGAACATAATGGCCGGGGTGGGTTTTTGCGGTTGATTTTTGGGAATTTTTTCGGGTTTTCCGTTGTCCCGTACCCGGGTTATGGCGGATACGAGCCGGTCGTTTTCTTCTTTTGTGCGCACGGCGACCCGGAAAAACCGATGGTCGAGCCCCTGGTAATTGTCGCATACCCGGATGGCGATGCCCTCCCGGTCAAG
>PUOB01000021.1 GCA_003551985.1 Desulfobacteraceae bacterium
CATTGACAAGGCCAGGCGTCATTACGAAATCGGCGTCCGGATCGGCGAGCTTTCGCTTGGGGACGATTTTAATGGCCTGCTCCCCTGGGGCATGATCGACAACCGGCCGTTTTTGCGATGCCTTCATGGATACGGCCTATCTCTCTGGCGTCTTGGGCGGCCCGGCGGCGCCCGCATGGTTTTTGAGCAAATCCTATGGCTGAACCCCAACGACAACCAGGGGGCAAGGTTTTTATTGGACTACATTGACGAAGGCCTGAAATGGGAGGAAATTTCAGAATAAGTGCTCTTGATGCAGCAGATCACGCTGCTGGTCCCGGCCAGGGAGCCGATGAGGTGATGATGTGATGTGATGCCCGCATCGGAAAGCAACGTTGTACTTTTTGGTGCGAATATATAGACAGGAAATTACAGGAAATTGATATGGACTATTCAAAAATCCTTGCAGAACTGAACAGCGCGTCATTATTTGATCTATATCGTTTGAGAGTTGCGATCAATCAGCAGCTCGAAGACCCTCAGCGACTGTCAAAAATAAAAAGATGTTTAAAACCTGGCCAGAAAATCAGTTACTTCGCTGAAGAAGAAAACAGGCTTATTGATGCATACGTATTAAAAATAATGAGGACCAGATTGGTGGTTCAACACATTCATAACCAGGAAAAATGGCAAATACCGCTTTATTACGTCAATCTTGATGAAGTAAACACCGATATAATTGACCCATCGCACGAAGGGCTGAGCAAAAGCCAATTAAAAGTTGGAGACATGGTTGGCTTCCAAGACAAACAAAACAATGATGTGAATGGAAAAATCATTCGATTAAATCAAAAATCTGCCACAATCATTACAAACACAAATACCAAATGGCGCGTTGCTTACCAATATTTACAATTAATTTATGATATTGAACAATCCCCTTAAAAACAAAACACCTTGAATTCCCTATCCATACCGGTTATGACCCTTTTACACATTTTGCCAGGATCAGCACCACAACCGTTCAAAAGTTTGATAAGCCGCATCTGAATGAAAACCGCCCCCAAAATCGAGGAGCTTAGCTTTGACGGAATTGACAGCAGAAAAAAGAGGCACCCCGAATCCCTCTACTGCTGATGATCCTGGAAACCCCATGGAAGATCGTATACTGGCCGCAGCAGAGCGAATCGCTGCCCGCCAGAACATCTTCGAAAACGGTGATACGGCGCTCCGCCGCCACCAGCAGCCGGCATGCGCCAACTTCTGCAATTACTTCCTCGATATGGCAACCGGTCCCACCGCCTCCCCCCTTTCCGCCTATTGCCGCATTGTTTTGCCGCCCCGAACCGGCAAGACGGTTGTGGCCGGCCAAATCCTTTGCCTGACCGGGTTATGTGCGACGTTTGTTGTTCCCTCAAAAACGCTAATAAAACAGACCGAGGCGGAATTCACGAACCTGTTACAGGGGATGCCCATTGGTATCTATTACAGCGAAAAAAAGCAGCCCGTTGCCAATGGCATCAATATTACCACGTATGCAACACTTCAAAGACACTTCACCAAGGGGCTTCTGCCGCAGGAAATCCGGCAATCCGCTATTGTGTTTTTCGATGAGGCGCATCATGCCATGACCCCCCTGCGCCTGGACACCATTGCCAGGGCCTTTGCGCCGCAGACAATTCGCGTCGCCCTGACGGCAACCCCGGATTACAACAAAGACAAACGCCTTGGCCGGTTCTTTCCCGAGCTGATCCATGAAATCGACCTGTATGACGGATTTGAAAAAAACCTTCTGGCCCCGGCAAGGATGTGGGTGGTTGAAGTAGACGTGGATGCATCCACGATTCAATTAATCGCCGGTGATTTTGAAAAGGAATCCCTGGGACGGTTCATGTCGGCCTCCCCGTTTTTCAAGGCCGTTGAAATATTTCGCTATTCGGAGGAAAACCGTAACACGCCGGCAATGATCGCCTGTGCTTCCCGGCAGCAGGCCAATGATCTCTGGACCTACCTGAAGCATCATCGACCGCCCGGCCGCCCGGTACCCGGACTGGTTCTCGGGGAAACCCCTCTCCGGAAAAGAGACCGCCTCCTTTCGGCATTCAAAATTGGCCGGATAGACACCTTAATACAGGTGGGCGTTCTGATCGAAGGATGGAACGCCCCGCATTGTAAGCTTTTGCTGGATATGGCGCCATCTGTATCCCGGGTGCGCGCCACCCAGAAATACTTTCGGGTTATGACACGCTATAAAGGTCAGGTTGCGCGAATTGTCGTAATCCTGCCCAAAAACCTGCCGCGGCTTCCGATTCTGCCGACAGACTTGATGCTTAAACCCGGGGATACCTATGAATGCGGCGATCTTTTGACTCCGGCACGCGAGGCCGGGGACAAATCAATCGTGCCGCTTTTCAAAATGGGAAAAAGCCCGATTCAATCCATTGAGATCAAAACACACATCCTTGCCGGCATCAGCTTGCAAAAACCGACCCTTGACCCCAATGATCCGGATCAAATCAGGGCGGTACTCAGGGCATCAAACCAGTTTCAGGTACGGATGCGATTCGGGCTTACCGCATTCAAACGACTCTTTTTCAACCATCCCGCATTTATCGGAACAGGACGTTCACTGCTCAGATACCTGGGGATTGCGGATACAAAAAAA
>PUOB01000277.1 GCA_003551985.1 Desulfobacteraceae bacterium
GAAAAAATCTTCCGGATCGACATGCAGCAGGCTTTTGTATTGCCCGGCAAAGCTCAGTTCCCCGTCCTCGCCCACCGCACTCGAGCGAACGGCCAGCTTTTTTCCGGAAAAACCTTCAAGCCGGGCCTCCAGCTCTTTTCGGATGTCATCGGGAATCACCGCTTCCAGAAGCATCCGGCGGATATCGCGGCATTTTTCCTCTATGGATTCTGTTGAATCCAGGCAGATCCGGCTCAGAATGTCATTGATTCGCGGACGGAGGTTGTTGGCGGATAATACCGCGTTAAAGGCGCGGGTGGTGACGCAGAATCCTTCCGGCACGGGAAAATCCCTGGATTGTATAAAAGCGAGATTGCGGGCTTTTCCGCCGACAAGTGTCGTATCCGGCAGTCGGTCCGGATCGCGGGTTGCGGCCCGCTTCAAATCGATGGAAAAGGGGGGGGCGGTTTCCGGGTCTTCGAATTCTATGATCTCGTTTATCTCTGCCGATATCCGGCGGTAATGCGCCTTGAGTTCCCTGTAATGTAGGGGATTCAGGGCGATCAGGCTTTTTGCGAGGTTGCCCGCCGCGTGGTCGAGTTCCCGGCAGAGGCGCACTACCCGCGCGTAGTCGCAGGGAATGCCCCGGTAATGGATTTCTTCGATTTCGGCCATTTTTTCGAGGCAGAAACGGTCCAGCGCCAGAAGGTCCCTGAAGTACTGGTACTTTTTCCGCAGGGCCGTCCCCGGTGCAAACATTTGCCGGGACCAGTAATCGAAAAGCTGCGTAATCCACATACTGTTATTCCCGGGTCGTCATTCCGAGAACGGCTTCCACCTTATCCTCGAGTTCGTAGATATCGATGGGCTTGACCAGGTACTCGTCGGCGCCCAGCTGAAGGCATTGCTGGGCGGTTTCGATGGTTGGATAACCCGTGAGCATGATGACTTTAATGGCCGGAGATATTTTTTTTGTCTCTTCCAGGACCTCGACACCGCTCAGCTTTTTCAGCTTCATGTCCAAAACCGCCATATCGATGGGCTCTTTTTTGATAAACGATAAAAAGTCCTCCTCTTCTGTAAAAGGGTGCACGGTATGGCCCTTTCTTTTGAGGATTCTCTGGATCAGGATGCCCTCGTCATAGACATCATCGAGCGTGGCAACAATCGCCATGGGTTCCCTCCGTTTATTGTTGTATATCCCCTATCGGCAGTTCAATGATAAAAACCGACCCCGGGCCGGCATGGGGGGATGCGGGAAAGGCATCGGGCTGGTATTCCTTCGGGGGCGGACTCAGGGCGGATACTTTGCCGCCATGTTCCTCAACGATGCCGAATGAAACGGACAATCCCAGTCCGGTGCCTTTCCCCACCTGTTTGGTGGTGAAGAAGGGGTCAAAGATGTTGCCCAAATGCCCCTCGCTGATGCCCGTACCCGTGTCGGTTATGCTCACCAGGACCCTTTGCCTGTGGGCACAGAGCTTGGACTGGATGATTATCTTTCCTTCCTGGCCGATGGCGTCGGCGGCGTTATTGAGCATATTGAGCCAGACTTGCTTGAGCCGTTCCTTGTTTCCGCTCAGCACCGGAATATTGTCATCCATATCGGTCACTATTTCGATATGGTTCAGGGAAAATACATTCGCCACCAGCTTTATGACTTCGCGGATGGATTCGTTGATATCCACGGATCCGACGACTGACTGCGAGGACCTGGAGAAACTGAGGAGATCGGCGACGATCTTGCGGGAGGCCTGGGTCTGTCTTTCAATTATCTTCAGGTCTTCGAGCAGGTTTTCATCCTCGATCTCTTCCATCAGCAGCTGCGCATACCCGAGAATGATTCCCAGGGGCGTATTGATTTCATGCGCCACGCCGCCGGCCAGGCGGCCAAGGTCTTCCATTTTCTGGGACTGGATGAGCTGCTCCTGGTATTTCTTGAGGATGGATATGTCGCGGGCGGTGAGAAGAAGGCCCATAATCGTGCCGTCATCGTCGTAGACAGGGATCTTGATAACATGAAGCGATGTCCGGCCTTCCGGACGATTGACGGTTATCTCCTTGGCAATGTGCCGGCCCGTAATCAGTATTTGCTTGTCTTCATGAAAATTCTGGTCGTCCTGGTCTTCTGAAAAGATCTCAAAATCTGTCTTGCCGATAACCTCTTCTTCCATGAGACCGAAGTGGTCGCAAAAGGCCTTGCTGGCAAACTGGTAGGTCAGGTCCCGGTTCTGCAGGGTGATAAAATCCGGGGTGACGTTCATAATGGTTTTCAGGAGGCCCTGCTGCCGGGCAATGGTTTTTTCCCGCTCGGTGAGCTCTTCGATATGTGTTTTGACCGTTACGGCCATTACATCGAATGCTTCCGCCAACTCCTGGAGTTCATCGCCGGTGTTTTGCTTGTAAACTTGGCAATGGCGGCAGTTTTCCATTTTGTAAGGGAATTCCCGCCCGTCGCAGTTTTGGCACATGGTCCCGGCCAAATACCAGCAGCGCCTTCGAATATCCCCGTAAGCCGGGCATTCCATGCGGTCGCAATCCATGATCTCCCAGCAGTTTTTGTCCAGGGTAAATCCCGTGTGAACATCGAGATCCCCCCTGACCATCGCTTCCGCCGTTTGTCTGAGCTTGTTGAGCCGGGCTGTAACGGTATGGGCAAACCAAA
>PUOB01000333.1 GCA_003551985.1 Desulfobacteraceae bacterium
GCCGCAGTCGCAAAAAATAAAAAGGCCATTGAAAAACGGAGACTCCTAAAAACAATCCGGAAACATCAACGCAAAATGAAACAATGGGCGGATTTATGCCCTGAAAACTTCGCCCACAAGCATGACCTCGTGGAAGCCGAGCTCGCCGCTGCCGGTGGGAACGCCGGGAAGTCAGACAACGGGGGGCTCCGTAGCGCCCTGTATTTTTATCACGCGGCCATTAAGGGCGCCCGTCAAAATGCATACATCAACGAAGAAGCCCTTGCCTGTGAAAGAGCGGCCCTGTTTTACCTGGACCTGGACGCCGATGAAGAAGCGGGCATCTATCTCCACCGCGCCCATTCGGGCTACGGCACGTGGGGCGCCGCAGCCCTCCAGAAAGGCTTAGAAGAACGGCATCCCGGGTTTTTTACCACGGCCGCACAAGTGCAACACGACAGAAGGCTCATCGACAGTGAGGACACCCCTAAGCCCGCCGCCGGTCTTCTCGACCTGGATACCGTCATGAAAGCCTCCAAGGCTATCTCAGGGGAGATCGTCCTTGGCCGGCTTTTGGAGAAGATCATGGACATATCCATTGCCAATGCAGGCGCCCAAAAAGGGTTTCTCATACTTGAAACCGATAAAAAGCTGACCGTGGAGGCCGGAATGGACCCGGACCGGAATATGGACCGCATTGAAACCCCCTTGCCCCTGGATGCATGCCCGGGACTGTCCGGCGCCATTGTCAATTATGTGTTCCGCACCATGGAACCGGTTATCCTTGCCAACGCATCCGAACAAGGCGCCTTTAAAAACGATACCCATGTCAAGGCCAATAAATGCAAATCCATTTTATGCATGCCGATACTCAACAAGGGCCGGATAAACGGCATCCTTTACATGGAAAACAATCTCAGCACCAACGTCTTTACCGAAGAACGCCTTGAACTGCTGGGGATAATCGCCGGGCAGGCGGCAATCTCGCTGGAAAATGCCAGGTTGTTCGAAATGGCCACAACGGACGGCCTGACCCGGCTTTTCGTGCACCGCTACTTCCAGCTCCTCCTTGACCAGGAGGTCGAACGCAGTCGGCGCAGTGGCCGTCCTTGCTCGCTTTTGATGATAGACATCGACAATTTTAAACATTTTAACGACACCTACGGCCATCTGCTGGGAGACGATGTCTTAAAAAAAATGGCGTCGGTGCTGACTGCCAATACCCGCGCCGTCGACATTGTGGCACGCTACGGGGGAGAGGAATTTGTTGTGGTTCTTCCGGAGACCGACGTCCACGGCGCCCTGACCGCTGCCGAAAAAATCCGGAATGAAATCGAAAAAATAAAAATCCACCATGACCATCATACCCTCAGCGTAACCGCAAGTATTGGGGCGGCCGCGTTTCCGGAGCATGCCGCCGAAAAAACCGGGCTGATCCGCCAGGCGGATGAAGCGCTCTACCGCTCCAAGAATTCCGGGAAAAACCGGGTTTCGGTATGTACGGATGTGTCGACCCGGCAAGGGACATAATACGGTATAAAAAAAAGGGGACAAAGCCTGCTAAACAGCCCTGTCCCCCCTTTTTTTTCATTGACCGAACGTCATATTCGTTCAGCCGTTATTTGGCACGTGCTATTCCAGTTCGTCAATCTTGCCCAGAAGGTCGTTCATAAGGGCCTCGTCTGTCTGGGCGGCGGTGATGATTTCGTTATAGGTTTCAACGTCAATCCCGTTGGCTTCAACCGCCTCCGTTATTTTTTCATTGGCCTCCATCTGGATCTCCTGGGCGGCCTCGGGATCGTCGACATCGGCAAGCATTTCCTGATATTCCTCGCGGATATCGATGATGTCCACATAAGCGTTGGCCGTATTTTCCACTTCTTCTTCAGAGAAATCCGCCGGGTCTGCTTGCTGCTGCTCCCAGGGATCCTGCTGATATTCCTCCTGCTGCTGGTATTGCTCCTGCTGGCCTTCCGGCGGCGAATATTCCTGCTGGCCTTCCGGTTGACCGTAATCCTGCCCGTAATCCTGGGCCATACCGGGTATTGCCATACCCAGGGCCAGCAGCATGGAGAGCGTCATAATTTTTGTGGTCCTTTGAATCCGGCTGATCAACGTGCTGTTACGCATAAAAACCTCCTTTTTTCATTACTTTGACATTAGCATCAATTCAATGAATGCTTTTTTGTCGGATGCGATTTCCAACGAATTTCTTGATTCATAATAAAAGCATTTACCGTGCCAACACGTCAAACAATATTTTTAATTATATCAAAAAACGAATTAATTCAATATATTAAAAAAAATAAGAGGCATTTTTAAAAGCTTTTGAAAGCCTTGACACGCCGCATTTTATTGTATATTTTTAACACATGTATCGCATTGACCCCAAAAAACCCGTCTTGTTTCTTTTCGACGCGCTGGGGCGGAGAATAAGCCTGAAAGTGGCGCTTGTCCTTTATGTCCTGGTACCCATGACCGCCGCCTCGGTCTTTGTCGGCCTGTGGGGCCTACACGCGTTTGAACGCCAGGTGGAAGCACGCATGCAGGCGGACCTGGAGATGGTCGCGCGGGCCATCACGCTCCCCCTGAGCCATGCCATTGAAAGGGACCGGCCGGGCAGCATCGCCCAGACGCTGGAATCCGCTTTTTCAGTCGACCA
>PUOB01000030.1 GCA_003551985.1 Desulfobacteraceae bacterium
GGCAAAGGCCAGCACCGTGTTGAATGCCATGGAAAAAAACGCCCATTTCCATGATCCTGCCTCGCGCGCAATACAGACCATAGCCACAAAGCAGGGCGAATAAAACATCACGAAAATAATCAGGGAAAAAGCGGTCAGCGGCCGCCATCCGTCAGACCCCGCAAGACGGGAAGAAAGCCCTGTTGCTTGCTCCACATCCACCTCGCCCAGGGAGTACGCGGTGCCAAGCGTGGAAATAATGACCTCCTTGGCTGCAAAACCGCCCACCAGAGCGATATTGGTGCGCCAATCAAACCCGGCCATCTGTGTTGCAGGCTCCAGTGCCATCCCGACACGGCCGGCCGCCGAATATTCCAGCGCCATCCGGGCCACCACGGCATCCTGTCCAGCCTCTTTGTAGGCTTCGGCATGATGTTCCGGAAGCGTCGGAAAACTCATCAGGGCCCACAGCAGGATCGAAATGGCCAGAATCACGGTACCCGCCTTTCGGATGTACTGCCAGGTCCGATCTCCCGCATGGATCAGTATCCCGCGCAGGGTGGGCAGGCGATAAGGGGGCAGTTCCATGATGAACGGCATGGGCGCCCCGCGAATAATGGTATGGCGCAGCAGCCAGGCCACCATGAGTGCCCCGCCCCATGAAAGAATTGTGATGGCAAGCATCATCCACGCCTTGTACGCTGCAAAAAACGCACCGATCAACAGGGCAAATACCGGCAGCTTGGCGCCGCAATTCATAAACGGCACCGTTAACAACGTTGCCAACCGCTCCTTGGGGGACTTCAGGGTACGGGCGGCCATTACACCGGGCACGGCGCAGCCGCCGGCAATGCCGCCGGAGACGATAAAGGGCATCACGGAGCTGCCGTGCAGGCCGAAAACCCGGAATACGCGGTCCAGCATGAACGCCACCCGGGCCAGGTATCCCGAATCCTCCAGGATCGTTATCCCCACGAACATAAACAGAATAATGGGCACGAATTCAAGCACACCGCCTACCCCGTCGATGATACCGGAGATCACCAGCGACTTGAGCATCCCATCCGCCATGCGGGCGTCAGCGAAGTCGCCAAGGGCGCCGAACCCCATTTCCAGCCACTGCCCGGGGATCTCGCTCATGGCAAACGTCAAATGATACAGCAGGAGGACAATCGCCACCATGATCGCAGGTCCTGCAAGCCGGTGGATAAGGATCTGGTCGATACGGTCCGAAAGATAGAGACGACTGGATTCTTCCTTTATGTGAACAACACCCTGGCGGAGCATGCTCCTGATAAATCCGTAGCGATGGTCCGCGATCATGGCTTCCGGGTCCATCTTCAGGGTAACCGCCAAGTGCTGGGACACCCGGTCGGCTATCCCGCGCAGGGTTGCGGAAAGCGACGGGTCGGCCGCGTCACCCGCGGAAACAATCTGATCGTCTTTTTCCAGGTACTTGAGGGCCACCCAGTGGGCCGGATAATATTCAGTGAGGAATTTGCCGTCTGCAATCAGGGGTTCCATCTCGGTCAACGCGGCATCGATATCGTCGCCGTAAGAGATGGGAAGGGTTATGGTTTTGTCGGGCGTGTCCGCAACCGCTGCGGCCGCGGCCATCAATTCCCGCTTTCCTTTTCCGCTTCGGGCCACCGTAGGGATCACCGGAACGCCGAGGAGTTCGGAAAGCCTTGCAATGTCAATCCGGATACCACGCCCCTCCGCCACGTCCATCATATTCAGCGCGATACAGACCGGCATCCCCATTTCAATGAGCTGGAGCGTCAGATACAGGTTCCTCTCGAGGTTGGCGGCATCCACGATATTGACGACAACGGAAGGCTTTTCGGTCGCCAGGTAATCGCGTGCAATGATCTCTTCCATGGAATAGGCGGTCATGGAGTATGTTCCCGGCAGATCCACCAGGGAAAACGCCCGGTTTTCAATGCGGTACACACCGGTTTTTTTCTCGGCCGTCACGCCGGGATAATTTCCCACGTGCTGGCGTGCGCCGGTCAGGGCAATGGTGTGTCCCATAATCGGCTTCGCTGTTTCTCAGGGCCAGGGTGAAACCGGCAATTCGCAGAGCCACAGGAAAGACGCCTCGAAAAAGCCATCCCACTGCAAGACATGCATCAGAAAAAGCATAGAAGGATGAATCCATATTGTGAATTGATAGTGTGTTATCTTGGCCCGACCCCCCGTTTTTCCGACCCCGTTTTCCGTTTCTAAAATCTTTATCGCAGCCCGCCTACCGAAGCGCCTCCATGGCCTCTTCCAGCCGGTCCAGCCAGATTTGAACGATCTCATCGTATTCTCCGGTTCCCTTGAACACTATTTGGGTTTCGACGCCGGCATTCGAAAGCCTTTCCGTCCAGCTCTCCCCATGATGGTGGTCGTGGTCGTGGTCGTGAGAATTTCCATCTTTTCTGATGCCCGCGACATCTTTCAGTGTGTGTGCGCCGACAATGGACATGAACGGTGCGATATAAGCCTTTTGAATGCCTTTTCCGGCAAATTCCTTCTTAACGTCCTCAAAGGCGGGCGATCCGCCCAGGCAGCCCAGCGTTGCCACATACACCTTGTCATCCTTTTGCCGGAGCTTGTAGGCCAAGGCCTGGTAAAAGGCATTGGAGGGATGATACGTACCATGCCCCACC
>PUOB01000160.1 GCA_003551985.1 Desulfobacteraceae bacterium
AAGCGTTCGACCGCCTATGCATTTGACAGCTTTTTTCAACTCATAGGCACATTTGCCGCCTTATGCATTGCGGAACAACAGAAAAGGACTTCATGCCGAATACGGAGAAACGCACGTGGCTGAAAACAGGATTCCTTATCCTTTTTTTATGTCTTATATTTGATGCAAACGCATTTGCTAACCTCCGCGATACACCGTCCCCATTGACTTTAAGCCATGAGCTGAAAGGCAAAAGCCTCAGGCCGAATCTTTCCTATCTCGTTGATTCGAGCGGCATCGCCGGGATTGAGGATGTCGCAAGTCGCCCGGAAAAATTCATGTCAATACCAAACCACCGGGGAGATCCAAGTTTCGGTTTTTCCAGGGATGCTTACTGGTTCATGTTCAGGGTGAAAAATAACAGCTCCGTTCCTGTTGAGTGGATTCTTGACTTGAATTATCCGCTTATCGATTTTGTTGAACTCTATATTCCGGATAACGGCACATATCGCGCCATGGAGACCGGGGATCTCCGCCCTTTTGATCAGCGGGAGATGCCCCACCGCACCTTTGCTTTTCCCCTTACGGAGCCACAGGGAGAACGCGCTTATTTTATGAGGGTGGAATCGAGCGGCAGTCTGATCGTGCCCCTCAAGGCATGGTCACCCCTCAGGTTCCAACAGCATATCGCCAAAGATACAATGATGCTTGGCCTCAGCTACGGCGCTCTTCTTGCCATGGCCATTTATCATATATACGTATTTTTTTCGATTCGCGAAAAAAGCTATCTTTATCTCGCCCTTCTGATACTTTTCGCCGGCATCTTTTCAATGACCAATACAGGGATTGCCTACCAGTATTTATGGCCCGGCAGTCCGATATGGGGGAACAAAGCGTTCCTTTTTTTTCTGGCTGCCGGCAATCTTGCGGTACTTCAATTTTCCCGCACCTTTTTTAACACGAACGACCGCTCCCCGAAATTGGACATGCTAATCATCGGTGCCATGGCAGCAGCGTTAGTCCTCATGCCCCTTTCGCTTGTAATCGATTACTACCATATGGCACATGTTATCACGCCGCTTACCCTGTTCAACGCAATCCTTCTCACTTTTTCCGGCATTGTCCTGTTGATGGGGGGATATCGTGAGGCCCGTTACTATCTTCTCGCATTTCTGGCCTTTTTTATAGGGACCATGCTGGTAGGTCTCCGCAACATTGGATGGATTCCTGAAACCCAATTAACATCATGGTTTAGCCAGATTGGGTTGGTGGGGTTATCCATCATCTTGTCATTTGGGGTGGCCGCCAAGGTGGAGCATCTGTCAAGGCTGGCTTCAACAGATTACCTTACCGGTCTTTTCAACCGACGTATTTTTATAGAAAAACTTGGGCTGGAATTCAATCGCTTCCAACGCTACCGGGATTCTGCTGTCTTAATGATACTCGATTTGGACCATTTCAAGAAAGTCAACGATATTTTTGGCCATGCCGGTGGGGACAAGGTCTTACGGCGGTTCGCGAGGCTGCTTCAAAAAACGGTTCGCAAGACGGACATTGTTGGCCGCCTGGGCGGCGAGGAATTCGCTGTTCTTCTGCCGGAAACGACTATGGACGAAGCTCTGCCATTGGCAAACCGTATTCTGGATATGGTGCGAAAAGAAGTTATTCCACAACGAAACGGAAAAATCAGTTTCACTACCAGTATCGGCTTAGCTCAACTGCATGCAGATGACACCCATATGGATCGACTGCTGGCCAGGGCTGATGCAGCGCTTTATCGTGCCAAAAACAATGGACGGGACAGGGCTGCAGCCGGGTAGCAAATCATTTTTTCTGCTGCAACTGCAGAAGTCTGAAAAATTGCGGATCAGTACGCCCAATGCTTCAAAGATAGCGCAAACCTTGAGCTATAACTTTTACACAGCCGTCGGATTGTTTTCCAATATGAAATATGCCCCGGAAAGACGAGACATGTCTGGACGTGTCGGCATTTGCAGGTGCTGCCTGCCATTCGGATGGCGTGGATTTGTCCCACGTACTGGTTGTCATGCAGGCTCCCGAAGCGTGGGCAAAGGGCACCGTCCGTTTCAGCGCTTGCCGGATGACGACCGAAGAGGAGATGGATTGCGCCGTTGCAGCGGTATCCAATGCTGTTAAACGGCTTAGCAGGATTAAGGCGTTATGGCCCATTGGCTGGCCGACAGGCCGGGAATCTTTGATCCGGATTGCGGCAATGCCTGCTTTTGTAATGGCCAGCTATTGCCGAATTCAACAACACCCGTCGCCAAAGCCTTAACCAGCCCGTCCTTATGCCAGTGATAAAAAATGGTGAGTTTCCGCCATTTTTTTCCAGCATATCAGCCGGTGATTTTAGCCAGAATGGCGTTTTCAAGGTGCACAGAAACGAGGATTTCGCGCTGGAGGACTAAGGCAAGGATGTTGCACCGAGGCCTTCTGTTTTTCGATAACCGTAACACATACCACCCAAAAAAATCGTCCCCGGCAGCACCGCAGGTCATCCGGTTCCGCATCCGGCTGCCTGCGGGCTCCGCCTTCTGACGGCCGCGCTGCTGCAAACCCTTATGCCCTCGCGGTGCTGCCCATTGCCGGGCTCAATGACCTGAAAGCAGGACCAACCGAAACCCGATGCCGT
>PUOB01000237.1 GCA_003551985.1 Desulfobacteraceae bacterium
GGGGGCAAGGTAAACAAAGCCCGCAATCAGGAACACCGCGATGCCAAAACGCACGAGGCGTTTTTTTATGGAGACCGGGGACGGTTTCCCGTCCCCGGATTGTTGCGTGTCGTTAATCAAAGTCGTATCACTCCATCACTCTATGCGGGTTGTCTTTTGACGGATGTATGTGCCCGGTTTTTTTAGGCGCCGGCCATGAGTTGGTCGGTAATGTCCCTGAATATAACCATGAACATCAGCCATGCCACGAACAGGGTCAGCAGCAGATTGAAGCTCTGGCCGCAGACATAGAGAATAAGGGGCTTCCCGCCGCGCAGGGGCTCCTTGAGTTCGCGGTAGTTGATACTCAGGCCGATGCTGACGAATGCCAGCGCAAAAAACCAGCCGCGGAAGCGGTTGGCCCATGCCAGCACGCCTTCATTGACCATTGCGTTCCCCCAGTCCGGTGTTACCGCCCCCTGCATGATAGAGAAAATGATGGAGGCGCCGATAAACCCAAGGATGAACTTGGGAAAGCGGTACCAGATCTCGTAGAGCGCGCCGCTGGCAGTAAACTTGATGGGTTCTCCGCCGATGCCGCATGCGCGGTCCGGCTCGACTTTGAGACACCAGTAGGCGGCCACCCCGAAAGCGATAACGCCGATCATGATGTTCTGGATCATCTTGATGGTGGCTGCCACATACATGGCCTCCATGCCGATCAATTCGCCTGCGGCAACAACGGATCCCGTATTGTCAACGGTTCCGCCCAGCCATGCGCCGGCCCACACCGGATGCATACCGGTTAAATTGGCAATGGCCGGCAGCAGAAAGATCATGATGGCCACGAATATCATGGACATGCCGATGGCCAGGGTGAGCTCCTCCTTCTTGGCCCGGCTGGCGGCGGCCGATGCGATGGCCGCGGAAACCCCCGAGACACACATGTCGGAAGACACGGTAATGTTGAGTTCCTTTGAAGGTATTTTAATGATGTTTTGTCCGAACCAATAGGTCACAATGAGAACGATCGGCGTGACCACCCATGTGACAAATATGCCGGGGATACCGATCAGTGCGATCTGTCCGAACAGAATACTCGCCCCCAGAAGGACCAGCCCCGTTTTTATGAAAAATTCGGTTTGACCTGCGGATTTCAGAAATTGCGGCACGCCGATGGTGTTTGAAATGATCAATCCGATGAGAAGCGCCCAAAGCACATAGGACAACCCCACCGCGCTTAATGTGGACTGATTGGCGATCAGGTAGGCAATCACCGCCAGCGCAAAAATGACCGGAAAGCCGGTAAAGAACTGGCGGAGGTTGATGCCCATGAACCGGGCCCCGATGGAGAAAAAGACCATGATAACGAGTCCCAGGCCGATGAGGCTTGGGATCAGGTTGTAGGGCTGCGTGTTGGCGGCGCTTCTGGCGCTTTGGTATTCGGAGCGGGCCTGGCGCCATTCGGTAATGGCCGCGCGGGCCTCCCCGTTTAAGGCCGAATCCTCAAAGTTGGCTTCGCGGGCCCTGTTTTCCGCGGCTTCGGCTGCCGCGCGGGCTTCTGCAAGCCGCTGTTCGGCCGTTTCGTAACGCGGGGCTGCGGCGGCACGTTTGGCCGCTGCCTCATCTTCGCTCATGTAAACGGATTGGATGGGGTTGGTGTCCCACCCCTTGGGACGGTCCGTTAAGTTGTAAATGGCTGCCGTAAACCCTTCCTTTCTGGCCTGGACGCCTTCCAGTTCCGATTGGGCTTCAGTATAGGCAATCGTCCGGAACCCGGCCGCCTCCATTTCCTGCTCCATGGAGGCCCGAAGATCCGGCAGCTTTTCTACGGGGGGCTTCCATGTGAAAATACAGGCCAGGGCGATGATAAACAACAGGCCGGCAAGCCATATGGCCCACCAGTCTTCAGTGGTGCCCATCTGCTTCCACATGCTGACTTTGGTTTCGGTTACGATATTTTCCCGGTTTTCATTTTCAGCCATATTGATGACTCCTCCTGTTTAAAATGTTTAAAGATCCTATCAGCCTGTTTATTTTGTTTATTATTGGTTCATTTCTTGCAGCCATTTCTTTCAATTGTTGCTTGCCAGGGTGAAAAAAGGGTTCGGTCTCAATGTTGCCATAGGGATAGCAAAAATCGGGCCATGATCGTTTTTTCTTTTAAATATATAATTATTTCGAGTAATTAAATATTTCTATGAGGGACTGAATGGACCTTTGGCGCAGCTGTCTGCCGCTGTTTCAGGATTTTAATGTCAACTGCGGTTTGCAGCTGAAGCAGCCGCGTCCGCACCGGTGGCGTTTTACAGGCGCAAATTTCTGTTTGCATCGGTGCTAACTTTTGGATACACTCTTTACAAGACTGTATTAGTTGATAATCTCGTAAAAAGTCGGGTTTCGTCTTCCGATTCATCACGGGTTGTTTGTAGGGGCGAATAATCATTCGCCCTTACGGCGGGCGAATAATCATTCGCCCCTACAGTTCTTGAAAAAAGGACGGGATCAGGTATGGAAACATCGAAATCGCCATCAAAGGGGACGGTTGGCAGGGATCGGGGCGAAGGGGCCGAAACGGTTGACCACGGTCCGGTAGACGGCGGACAAGTCAAATTCGCCAGTTTTTCGCTTAGCCTGAGGTCCAAGTTTTTAA
>PUOB01000045.1 GCA_003551985.1 Desulfobacteraceae bacterium
GAAAAAGTCGTGATATTGTCTTTTTCCTGCCGGATCTGGATGGACAGGTTGCACTGGGGGTACATGGCATAAACGACAAACCGATTGCCCGGATACATCTTCGTGCATTGCCGGATATCAATGACGATGATATTGTCCCGGATACAGGCGGTTGATGCCAACAGTGATTTATACTTATCCTCATATTCGAAATAAACGGCAGCGCGGTGCTCTACATCCGGCATGCCCATAATTTCATCAACAGTCATTTTTCCCATCAAGTCAATCAGCTGCTTTTTAAACGCCGTTTCATCAAGGGCAAACCGGCCCCACTCCTCGATTCGGGTTCTCGTATCCACCAGGAAATTCAAAAGCGGCCACCGCCGGGGGGCAAGGATTTCTTCACGGGTAAAATCGCCGGAATCCGCTTTGTCCACCGCCTGCATAACATCGTCGAAAAACGGGGGGAAAGCGCTTCGCCCGCCGTAGTATTCATAAACCACCCGGGCGGCCGAAGGCGCATCCGCATCGATGATATAGCCTTCGGCGGGACGGTTTCTTAAGGTTTCAGAGACATGGTGGTCGAAACAAAGCCGGGCGCCCGGGACATACGGCAAATTGGCGATGATATCGCCTGGCTGCACGTCGACTTTTCCGGCCGACACCGAACCCGGCGAATCGATAAGGACAATATCATCGATCATTTCCAAATGGTTGAGTAAAACGGCGCATACGAGGCCGTCCAGGTCGCTTCGGGTCAATAATCTGGATTTTTTATTGGTTTGCATATTTTGCCACTTTCTTTATAATGAGCACCCATCAGTGAATAAAGCCGGTTAAAATGAAAAAAGACACCATCATCGCATAACCGCAGACGCAATGCAACTTATAAACGAACGGGGGCGGCTTGAAAACAATCGGCACCGACACCATCCACGCCAGGCTCTTGGAAAAAGGCGTTATCATCCACTGCCCGGAAAGCGTCCACATTGACAACAGCGTGGACCCGGACCGGATCGAGGCCAATGCAACGATTCATGCCGGATCGAGAATCAGGGGGGCGGATACCCTGATTTGCGACGGGGCCGTGATCGGCCTCGAGGCGCCCGCGACCATCGACAATTGCTTTATTGGCCCCGGTGTTTCATTGAAAGGCGGTTTTTTTAAAAAAGGGGTGTTCCTGAAAGGGGCTTCGGTGGGATCCGGGGGCCACCTGCGGGAAGGGACCATACTGGAAGAATATGCCAGCGCCGCACACACGGTGGGCCTCAAGCAGACAATACTGTTTCCCTTTGTCACCCTGGGCAGTCTGGTCAACTTCTGCGACTGCCTGATGGCCGGTGGGACGGGACCGGATAATCACAGTGAAGTCGGCTCCGCCTATATCCATTTCAATTTTACACCGCACCAGGACAAGGTAACCCCCTCGATGATGGGCGATGTCCCGTCCGGGGTCATGATCAACCAGCCGCCGGTGTTTTTGGGCGGGCAGGGGGGTCTTGTGGGGCCGGCAAGGCTCGCCTTTGGCACTGTCACGGCCGCAGGGACCATTTGCCGCACTGATGAACACCGGCCGGGCAGGCTGATATTCGGCGGGCCGTCAAAAAAGGGCAACATTGCCTATCAAACGGCGTTTTATCAAAATATTAAAACCATAACTTTAAAAAATATTAATTATATATCTGAAATAATAGCGCTTTCATGTTGGTATAATCATGTACGCGCCCGCTTTGTTTCAGAGCAGATGCCGTGGTCATTGCTCCGCGGCTTGCAATGCAATATCGAGGCCGCCATCCGGGAACGCCTGAAGCGCTTGATGGCTTTTGCCGAAAAAATGCCCTCATCCGCAGCGGCATATGAACAATCCGCCGGGGAAAAGGCTTCTCAGGCGCTCCTTGAGCAAAAACGCCAGCTCTTTGAAAACAGAAATGCCCTTGAGGATCTAATCCTGCAGCAGGCAGAAATCCAAAAAAAAGAAGGCCAGGCATCAACCGCCTTTCTCGATGCCATTGACAGGGCTATTGATCTGCACGGCAAAAACGACTATGTAAAGACCATCCAGATGCTTGGCCAAAAAGACGCTGAAACCGGCACGGCCTGGCTCCGGGGGGTTGCAGATGAAACACGGAGGCAGTGCATTGCGGTTCTGCCGGCTTTTGCATGAAACAGGGTGTGTAAACGTTTTAACGCACGGATAAATAATCACTATGGGCTCTCTTTTCGGAACGGACGGTATCCGGGGCATCGCCAATCAATATCCGATTGTCCCTGAAATGGCCATGAACGTTGGCCGGGCGGCCGCAGCCTCGCTCAGGGAAAACAGCCGCGCGCGCATCCTCATCGGAAAGGATCCCCGGCTGTCCGGGGACATGATTGCGCATGCCCTTGCTGCCGGCATCAGTTCCGCGGGCGGCGACGCCACGCTGGGGGGCGTTCTTCCGACGCCGGCGGTGGCGTATCTGACACGATCGCTGGGCTTTGACGCCGGTATCGTCATATCCGCCTCGCACAACCCGTATTATGACAATGGCATTAAGTTGTTTGACCGGAACGGATTCAAGCTGTCCATGGCAGTGGAAGAGGGCATCGAGACGGCCATCCTGAGCGGCCCGGACAAACACGGCGCCGCTTTATACGACGAGATCGGCCA
>PUOB01000073.1 GCA_003551985.1 Desulfobacteraceae bacterium
CCAAGTTCAAGGAAGGCGAAAATTTTAAGCCGCAGGAATACTGGAGTATTTTGAGGATTAAAATTTGAGCCTGACGCAGAAATTGGTGAAAAAGACGGTTTTCGTTCAGCCACTAAATATAATTATCAGGATAAAATAGGATTATGGGGCGGTTTTTAAAATTTTTGGTTAAATGGGTTTTCCGGCTTTTTTTAATTTGCCTTGTGGCGGGGGGTGTCGCCGCGGCAGGCGCTTATTATTACTACAGCAAAGATCTGCCTTTAATAACGTCGCTTGATGAATACCGGCCGCCGGAGGTGACCACCTTATACGCCGATGACGGACGTAAAATAGGGGAGTTTTTTGATGAAAGGCGATTTGTTATCGATATGGACCAAATGCCCGGGCACCTTGTGGAAGCGTTTATAGCGGCCGAGGATTCCCGGTTTTACGACCATGACGGCATCGATATATACAGCATTGCCAGGGCGTTTTTAAAAAATATAGAAGCCGGTACGGTTGTCCAGGGAGGCAGCACCATTACCCAGCAGGTGGCGAAGTCCTTTTTCCTGACCCCGGAGCGGAGCTATTCACGCAAGATGAAAGAGGCGATTTTAGCCTATCGGATTGACCGGCACCTGGACAAGGATGAAATTCTCCACCTGTACATGAACCAGATATACCTTGGCAACGGCGCCTATGGTGTGGAGGCCGCCGCCAGGCGGTATTTCGGCAAGCCGGCAAAGGCGCTCACCCTTGCCGAGAGCGCCATGATTGCCGGATTGCCGAGTGCGCCAAGCCGCTATTCGCCGAACAACAACCCGGATCGGGCCAAAAACAGGCAGATTTATGTGTTGAACCAAATGGCGGCCCAGGGATTCATAACCCCGGCGGAAGCGGAAGAGGCCATCAATGAGAAAATCGAGATTCAGCCCCGGAGAAACCTTTTTACGGAAAAAGTGCCTTATTACGCCGAGCATGTCCGGCGGTCCCTGGAAAGTCGGTACGGCCGCGAAATGCTCTACCAGGGGGGGCTGCATGTTTATACGAATGTCAACATCGAAAAGCAGCAGGCTGCAAGAAAAGCCGTGGACAAAGGCCTGCGTGAGCTTGATAAGCGAAGGGGGTACCGGGGGGCCATAAAGAACCTTGAAAAATCGGAAATCGAGGAATTCAGCCGCGCACATCATCAGCGTACGGGGGATGAGCCGCTGGCGGAGGGAATGATTACCCGGGGGGTGGTCATCGCAATCGACGATTCTGAAAAGATTGTCGAGGTCCGGATCGGAAACGCGTTTGGCACCATAAAACGCGAAGACATGCGGTGGGCGCGCAAGCCGGACCCGGCCGTGCCCTACGGCACTGTCTGGGTAGAGAAACCTTCGGATGTCTTGAGCAAGGGCGATCTGATCGAGGTTAAAATCAAGGAACAGCAGCCCGGCGATAATGGAAAATGGACGCTTGCCCTGGAGCAGACCCCGGAAGTGCAATCCGCCCTTTTGTCGATGGAACCGGATACAGGCCGGGTCAAGGCCATGATCGGCGGCTGGGATTTTTCAAGGAGCCAGTTCAATCGCGCCGTTCAGGCCCGCCGGCAGCCCGGGTCCGCGTTTAAGCCGATCATTTATGCCGCCGCAATCGACCGGGGGTATACCACGGCGACGACCATTGCGGACACACCCGTTGTTTACGAGGATGTTGAACAGGATTTTACCTGGAAGCCCAGAAACTACGACGGGACCTTCCATGGCTTCACCCTTCTACGGGACGGACTGATCCATTCCAGAAACGTCATTACCGTAAAAATACTGCAGGAAATCGGCATTTCCTACCTGGTGGACTATGCCCGGCAAGTGGGCATTGAAAGCCACCTGGAAAGGGATTTGTCGCTTGCGCTGGGCTCCTCGGGGACATCCCTGCTTGAGCTGGTCAATTCATACGCCGTGTTTGCCAACCACGGAAAAAAGATGGCGCCGCAGTTCATAAGCCGGATCGAGGACCGGGACGGCAGCGTCATATATGTCGGCAGCAACGAATCCGAGCAGGTCATTGATGAAAGCACCGCGTATATCACCACGCACCTGATGGAGCGGGTCATACAGGAGGGGACGGGCCAGCGGCTGAGGGTCCTGAACCGGCCGGCCGCGGGAAAGACGGGCACGACCAATCAGCTCAATGATGCATGGTTTGTCGGGTATACCCCGGATTACGTAACGGGTGTGTGGGTCGGCCTTGACAACCATCAGTCCCTGGGCGCAAGGGAAACGGGTGCACGCGCAGCAGCCCCGATATGGCTCGATTATATGCAGGCGGCCCTGGAAGATAAGCCCCGGCGGATTTTTTCCGTTCCGGACAGTGTGGTATTCGCCAAAATCGATGCGGATACGGGATTGCTGCCCATTGATGAATCAAGACGCGTCATCTACGAATGTTTCAAGGAGGGGACGGTGCCGCGGGAGCGGACCCCGCGGCCGGATGCGGTGACCGAGACGGAGGACTTTTTCCGGCGAGGCATCCACTGACGACTTCGTAAAAAGTCTCGAACCCAGGCTTGTCAAACTTTTCAGAACCGTAGGGGCGAATAATCATTCGCCCGCCATAAGGGCGAATGATTATTCGCCCCTACAAAGAACCCGTCGTGAATCG
>PUOB01000228.1 GCA_003551985.1 Desulfobacteraceae bacterium
CCGTAAATTTTTGCGCCGCGCCCGAGGGCCGTTTCCATGTCTTCCAGCACCAGGCAGCCCGCGCCGGCGCCGGGTACAAACCCGCATGCGGAGTCGCTCATGGGCCTTGACCCCTGCTCCGGCCGATCGTTGAACTTGCGCGCAAGGACACGCATGGCGTCAAAACCGCCCCACGTGTAGGGCGATGCCCCTTCGGCCCCGCCGGCTACCATTCGTTTGGCAAGCCCGGCCCGTATCCGGAAAGCCGCATCGATGATCGCCTCGGTTCCGGTGCTGCACGCCGAGGAATTCGACGTCACCTGGTTTCCGAGGCCCAGTATGCCGCCGACACATGCACTGACGCCGCTTCCCATGACCTGCTCGACGATTTGCGATCCCAGCCGCCGGACGTTACCGGCATTGATTGTCGGCACCACGCGGGTGGCAATGGTTTCCATCCCGCAGATGCCGCACCCGTAGATGCATCCGGCATCCGGGTCCGCCCCGGCCCCGTCGTCCGGGATAGCCAGGCCCGCATCCAGCCACGCTTCAATGGCGGCCATTGCGGCATAACCGATATTGTCATTGGTGTTTTTGCCGTCAAAATATTCTTTGTACGGATTTTCCGCGATCGTCGGGATCCCCCCGATACGGCAGGCAAAGTTGAGTTCCGCAAGCCTGGGCACAAACCGGATTCCGGACCGTCCACTGCAAAGCGCCCGCCTGAAATCGTCAAGACCGGTGCCATTGGGGCTGACAACGCCCATGCCGGTTATGACAACCCTGTTTTTATCCATTTATTGCTCCTGTATCCGTTTTTTTACCCCGGTTTTTACCCCGGTCCCGGTCAGAACCCCGCCGCACACGAACTCCCCGTTTTCACGGGTAACGCGGCACCGGGTTTTCAGGTTTCCCTTCCTCAGATAAATTTTTTCACCATGGAGGATTACGGTTTCCCCGGGGAGAACGATCCCTGCAAACTCGATTTCGTCTGCAAAGGCAAACAGGGTGGTCATTTCCCTGAGCGCCGAAACCGGCATTCCCTGTTTTAAAAGCAGATAAATACCCATGGCGACCACCCCGGTCTGGGCCATGGCTTCAATGAGAATGGCACCCGGCGTGACCGGATTGCCCGGGAAGTGGCCCCTGTAAAAGCTTTCATCCGCCCGGAAACGGTAGGCGGCGCGAATTTTTTCATCATCCATTGACAAGATGGTGTCAATAAAGCGAAAAGGCCGCTGCTGCGGGATCAAATCAAGCACCCGGTCTGCGGTCACATCATTATCAGCCGCCATACGCGCCTCCGTTTACGTGGATTGCACGGCTTCCGTCCCATGCGAGTTCTCGATCAATAAGCGTGTAAAATCTTTCGCCCTTCGGGAAAGCCCCGGCGGCCTATGGGGTTTATTCGCGGGCCGCCCCGCCCACCGCATTTTCGGACCGGAACGGATAGTCTTTGTAGGCGATATTTTTAAAAACACCGGCCCGGGCCCGTTTGACCGCGGCGATGGGCTCGCCGTCGATAAACACTTCGCCGTCGCCGATCACCATGCTGGCCCCGGAATTTTTCATCGCCTGGAAGCGGATAATGTCCACCTCGTAGCGGGCCACCTTGTTGTGGGGCCTTATCTGGCCGTTGAACGAAACATGTTCGCACCCAAGCGCCCTGCCGGCACCCAGGGCGCCGCGCCAGACGCAGTAAAAGCCGATTAACTGCCATATGGCATCCACGCTCAGGCATCCGGGCTGGACAGGGTCCCCCGAAAAATGACACTGGAAGTACCACGCATCGAGCCGGATATCCTGCTCCGCGATAATTCTGCCCCGGCTGCCGTTTTTTTCGATGGCCACGATCCGGTCTATCATCAGAAACGGCGGGGCCGGAAGCCTCGCATCAAATCCCTCGGGCGGATCTTCGATCATCCGGCCGTATGAAAAGGCCAGCAGATCTTCCGTATCGAAAACCGTTTTTTCTGTAAATTCGGAATATTTCATTATTTTAAAGGACGCTTTCTATGCGATTCGCTCCCCGCCGTCGGCGCATATCAGGGCGCCGTTGATCCAGGCGGCTTCGTCGAGGCATAAGAGGAAAATAACGTTTGCGACATCCGCCGGGGTCGTAAGGCGGCCAAAGGGATTTCTCAGTGCGGCCTGGGCCCGGATCTGCTCGCTTCCGGGAATCGCCTGAAGGGCCGCGGTATCGGTAACACCCGCCTGGATAACGTTGGATCGGATGCCGTAGGGCGCAAACTCGACCGCCATGGACCGGGAAACCGATTCCAGAACCGCCTTTGCAGCCGAAACCGCTGCATATCCCCGCCATGCAATGCTGTTGCCTTCGGACGTCAGGCTCAGCACCCGGGCGTCGTCCGCAAAAAGGCCCCGGTTGAATATATCGGCCGCCCATTCAACGATATTGTGCCCCATGGCGTGGACGGTCCTTGAAAAATCAGCCTGCTCCAGAAACTGGCGTTCGTTGTATGGCGGCGGATCGACAAGCGGGTGGAGCCGGTGTGCGCCGTTTTCGAAGGCATCGTGTATGGTGCGGGAAAAGGTCTCCGGCGATACGTCCAGGCGCCCGGCAATGGTTTCACGGGTTTTGCCCGGTGCGTCGGCATCCCTGACCGGGGCGAGCAGTTTCA
>PUOB01000291.1 GCA_003551985.1 Desulfobacteraceae bacterium
CGAGCAAATCCGGCAGGTCCGCAAGGCCGTGGGCGACGACATGCAGATCGGCGTGGACGCCAACCAGGGATGGCGTGTGGCGCTGATCCATGATGCGCCCCTGTGGGATCTTGAAAGGGCGGCGGCTTTTGCCAAAGCCTGCGAGGAATACAACATCGCCTGGCTCGAGGAACCCCTGGACATGTATGCATTCGAAGATATGGCCGAACTGCGAAAGCAGACAACGGTCCCCATCGCCGGCGGCGAACTGACGCCCGGATGGCACGAACATAAAATTCTCCTGGAGAAAGGTTCCCTGGATATTTACCAGCCGGATGCCGTCTTTTGCGGCGTTTCGACCTCGGTTCGGATAATGGAGGCGGTCAACCGGCAAAATCTCAAGTTTAAACCGCATACGTGGACCAACGGCATTGGTTTTGCCATAAACCTGCAGATCGCCGCTGCTAATCCCAACCGCCAGCCCATTGAATTTCCCTATGAGCCGCCGGCATGGATCCCCCGCTACCGGGACGGCATCCTTGCAGCGCCTTTCAATGTCGACAAGGAAGGGTTTGTCGTCATCCCGGACAAGCCCGGCCTGGGCTTTGACATTGACCCGGAGGCGCTGAACCGCTACGGCAGAAAATTTTATGAACTCACACCGAAGGGACTTGCCGTAAAAACCATTCAACAGCGCGGACTTGTCAATGCGCTCAAACTGGCATGGGCTAAAAAACGAGGCAGATAGGAAATTACGGTTTTTGGTATAAACAAAGTCGCTTCCCGGTAAGTGACTTCTTTTAAACGCTGTTTTGCATCTGAAAAAAACGTTATCAGCATAAACAGTAAAGCATTCGGGAGGAACGAATGATTGGTTTTTCAAAGTTTGCCATGATAAATGTCAAAGCACTCCTGATTGCTTTGATCGTCCTTTTCGGTTCTTTCTCCCCCGTTTTTGCAGGGGAGGAACTCTACAAGGAGCTGTCCCGGGTCGCCAGGAGCGAGGAGGACGTCCGTCAGTTTGACAGACTCATTCGGGGATCGCGTCAGTTGGACTGGGAGGCGGCCTCCGAAACCGAATTCGTTGGCCACCTGCGGCTGCTTGAAGCGGAAGCGGTTCCGGAAAACGACCTTGAAACAAGTATCTACCTGGTCCGAAACATAACCGGCGAGCTTCATATTCTGTCGGTTCCCCCTGAATCCGAGATACAGCGGGCCGGGGAGGATTCCCCCTATTACAACCTTGAGGACCGGATGGGCATGAAGCTCAATTTTGTCCTTTTGGAAAGGGAAGGGGTTATCGACGGTGAATCGTACAGTTTTGTGAAACTCCAGGAGAGACCTTCCCAGCTTTTATTTGACCGCGTTTTTAAGATAGCCATCGTCCTTATGCTGTTTTTCGTTATGGTGGGGATGGGCCTTACACTGACTGTCAACGATTTTAAACTGGTTGTCCGAAACCCCAGGGGGATCCTTACCGGGGCCGGTCTTCAGTGGGTCGTCATGCCGCTTGTCGCGGTCGCCATGGGGCATCTCATGGGGTTCTATCATGCATTTCCGTTTATTTTCGCGGGTATGGTACTTATTACGGCCAGCCCCGGTGGCGTGACCTCGAACCTGATGACCTATTACGCCAAAGGCGACCTTGCCCTTTCCATCTCCCTAACCTCCCTGTCCACCGTGCTGTCTTTGTTTTTCACCCCTTTCCTGCTTGCGCTTTATTGTGCGAATATCGAAGACGTGGTCATTCCGGTTGACCTCATTGTTCAGACCATTATAATCCTGGTGATCATACCGCTTGCAGTGGGGATGACGGTGCGCGCCTTCTGGATGTCGTTTGCGAAACGCGCCACGCCGTTTTTTTCAATGCTTGGCATCATCGCTTTGCTTACGCTGATCATTGCCGGCATCCTGGGGAACCTTGAAGTCTTTACCGATACGGAGCGCTACGGCCCGAAATTTTACAGCATGGTATTCATGCTGACCCTTTTGGGAATGGTCGTCGGTGTCCTTTTTTCCAAGCTTGCCGGTGTCGACAATTACCAGACCCGGGCCGTCTCCCTTGAAACCGGCCTCAGGAATGCCTCGCTGGCGATGGCCATCGCGATTCTGATACAGGATCACATGGGGGATTTTTACAGCTCGATGTTTATCACGTCCGCTATTTTCGGGCTTCTGATGTATGTGGCGGGATTTATTTCCATCGCCGTTTTTAAGAGACTGCTGCCCGAGGAAGCATAGACGCCTTGAACTAGGGGCGTTCCCTAAAAGTCGCTATTTGACTTTCTACGAAGATATCAGCCAAAGGTGGTGAGGATGAACACAGGCTCTTTCGCCGGATCTGTGGCAGTGGTTTTGTGGGTTTTCATTACCGGCCTTTCCGCTCTTTTGCCTGGCTGTTCGCTTCTTGATTATCGGCTGGGCGGCAGCGTCGCCCCCATCAGCGGGGCCATTGAAATGCCGGGTCTGAAAAGCGATGTCCACATTCGACGGGACGAACTGGGGGTGCCGGTCGTCGAGGCCGATAACTTGGATGATCTGTCGTACGCGGCGGGGTATGTCATGGCATCGGACCGGCTGGCCCAGATGGTTACGTATTCACTGCTGGGGCAGGGGCGTCTGGCTGAAATGGCCGGTGAAC
>PUOB01000074.1 GCA_003551985.1 Desulfobacteraceae bacterium
GGTATGCTGTCAAGGCTTTCGGCTGAATGCCGGCTTTGAACGGTATCCAAACCGGTATTGACATAAAATAAGACTTTCCTTTTTTGATGAACTCGTAAAAAGTCGGTTTCAGACGGCTTTGTAAAAAGTACAAGATCAAGGCTTGCGCGATTTTCGAAGAATTGAGCGTACTTAGCGTACGTGATTTTCTTCGGAAATCGCGCGTAACGCAGATATTGGACTTTTTACGAAGTCGTCTTTTTTGACTTAGGTCAATGCGGTGGGGTGCCGATGCGATGTAGAATGATTTTAAAACAAGCAGTGCATGATTTTAAAACAAGCAGCTGCATAAATGGACCGATCCTATGGCACGATATGTGAAACTTTTTTTGGCCGTGCTTCTTTTGCTGGTCATTGTGGCGGGCGCCATCCGGCTTTCCGGGATCCGCCGGGCGGAGCTGGCGGACATGAAAACACCGGAACCGCCGGTATATCACGTTTACGTGGAGGCCGCCCAGACCGGACGGCTTGGCGTCACGCGGGAATACGTGGGGATCATCGAGCCCGTGGCTCGCGCCGAGGTCGCTTTCCGAATACAGGGGCATCTCCTATCGGCGGAAAAAGACGCCGGCGACGGTGTTGATGAAGGCGAGATCATCGCCGCGATCGACAATCGGCCCCTGAAACGTCAGATACAGGCCATTGAAGCCGATCTGGCGGGCGCCGAAAGCGACCGGGTTCAGGTGGAAAAACAGCTTGCACGCCGCAAGCCGCTTCTGGAGAGGGGGCTTATCGACCCGGAAGCCATGGACGCGGCCGAATCCGCTCATGAAACGGCGAAATCCCGGGTCGACAGTCTCCGTGCCCGCCTGGCGTCCGCGCGGATCGACTTGGCCTACACAGCGCTCAAAGCCCCGTTTGACGGCGTCATCACGGTTCGCCGCAAGCAAAAAGGGGATCTGGCCATGCCGGGAGAACCCGTCTATACAATCGAGAATCCGGATGCCGGCTACCGGGTGATGGCCCGGATTCCCAGGGAAACGGCCCTTGCCCTCGAGCCCGGAACGCCGGCAACCGTCCGGTTTGACCCCCGGCGTATCGACGCCGCGGTCCACCGCGTTTACCCTTCCACCCAGGAGGGGCATCAGGCAATCGCAGAAATCCGGCTGGACGGCCGGCCGTTTGACCTCCCCTCCGGGGCATTTGTTTCAGTCGAGGTGCTCCTTTCCGACTTGTCGGGGATCCGGGTCGCCGCGCGATCCATCCTGGAACACGATGCCGGGGCAATGGTTTTCCGGGTCAATGATCAGAACCGAATCGAGGTCGTCGGGGTGACGGTGCTGGGCAGAAAAGGCGGCGAAGCCGTCATTGCCGGGCCTGTTTTTTCCGGCGACCGGCTGGTTTCAGCCGAGGCGTCGATGCTGCTTCGTCTGGCGGACGGGATGCCGGTCATCCCGATTGACACGACCGCGAACAATCCGGTGAATACCCATAAAAACGGGAGTGCAGCCAGATGGTGAAGTGGGTGGCCGCCTATCTCAAACATCCCCATGCCATCACCGCTGTTTTGATTTTCGGTATGCTGTTCGGGGCCGTCAGCCTGCTGGGGCTCCCCCGGAACCTCTTTCCGGATGCGAATTATCCGCGGGTCGCGGTTCTTCTGGTCTGGCCCGGGGCGTCCGCGGATGACATGGAAGACCGGGTTTCCAGGACTGCCGAAAAAGCCCTGGCATCCATTGACGCGGTGCGACGGGTACGGGCCGCCGTGCGCGACGAAACCGTCGCACTCACGGTGGAATTTGAATACGAAAAGACCCTGGATGCCGCGGTAACGGATGTCAGCGCCGAACTGGACCGGGTTATGCCCGCTCTTCCGGAAGACTTGCGCTCTCCGGGCATATTCCGGATCAGCGACGCCACCGCCCCGGTGATCACGCTGGCGGTTTTCCCCGCGGATGATTCGTCCCTGGACATGGCCAAGGTGCGTCAGTTGTGTGACAACGAGGTGCGCGAGGCGTTCCTCCGTCTGGACTCTGTGGCCGATGTCGAGGTCTTCGGCGGGTATCACCCGGAGATCCGGATTGCGGTCGACCGGGAGAAGGCGGCCGGGTACGGTTTTTTTGCAGGGGATATCGTTGCCGCCATCGCCGCTTCCCACAGGAACATCCCGGGCGGCACCCTGGTGTCCGGAGACAGTGAGCTCCTCATCCGGGTAGCCGGGGAAAAGGACTTTCATCACGGGCTCGGCCGGATCGTGGTGGGTGCGGACCCGGGGGGCGGAGAGGTCGTTTTAGATGATATCGCCTCTGTCCGTACCACTTTTGAGGAGCGGAAAAGCTTTTTTCACGGCAACGGGAAATCCGCCATTGGCCTGAACATTCTCCGATCGGAGACCGGAAACGTCATGGATACCCTGGATGCGGTGGAAGCCGCATGGCCGGAGATCGAAGCGGCTTTTCCGGGGCTCGCCTTTGAGGTCGCCGACACCCAGGGGGAGTTGATCCGAACCTCCGTTTCCAACCTGTTTTCAGCTTTAAGAAGTGCCGTGCTGCTGACCGTGGGGGTCATTTTTTTCTTCCTGGCCCGGATGCGCATCACGCTCCTTGCCGCCGTATCCATTCCGTTTACGTTCCTGTTGAC
>PUOB01000162.1 GCA_003551985.1 Desulfobacteraceae bacterium
AACATTATAGTCATCGTATGTTTTTATCCGTAATGATACAGCTATGCTGTAGGCAATCAGGATTATTGTAAAGAGGGCAACAGTTATAATCAGGTATAGCCTGGTTGTGGGATCGAACATATTAAACTCCCTGTGCCATATTTGCAAACTAAAATAGTATTTATTCTCTCTCGCCTCTTCAATTCCTTTTTTTGGCTTTAATGTTGGAAACTTCAGGTGTTAAAAACAGATCAGCAATAATAAGCAATGCAAATTATTGGGAGACTGCCTGATGTGAATGCACTATTACAAATAATGCAAATAAATAGCATAAACTTACTTTGCAAGTTATATTACTAATGGTATAGTAAATATATATAGAACTGACCAGCCAGTTCTATGGTTGGTATGGGCTTGTTTTACAAGCATAAATATCTAACCCGATCAAGGATTTGAGGAGGTTTGAGCGTTTTGGCTAAGATGGAGAGCTATCCCGGGCAGATAGAGAAAAAAGAAAAGATAATTAAGGCTGCCCTGGAAATTTTCTCACGAAAATTATTTCACCAGGTTGCTATGTCCGAAGTTGCAGCAGCTTCGGGAGTAGGAAAAGGTACCCTCTATTTATACTTCGAAAGCAAAGAGGCACTTTTTCATGAAGTTATCAAGTATTCATATAATACTTATTATGAATCTTTGAAAAACTGTTTAGAAGCAGGGAAAAATGCCCGTGACAAGCTGGAAAAGGTTATGGAGATGCAGAAAGGTTTCATGCAAAGCCAGAAAAAATTTGTCTACCTGCTGGCTGAGGAAAAACTTATTAGCTCGTTAATCCTGGAAGAAGAGGCATTTCAATATCAGCAAAAAATTATTGACCTGGTTTGCCAGGTTATTGATAAAGGTATAGAAGATGGCGAATTCAAGAGCATGGATCCCAGCCTGGCAGCTAAGATTTTCATGGGTGGGGTAGCTGCCCTCTGGTATGGTGCTTATGTTTATGAGGGCAAGGAATATCAGGAGCAGAATCCGGTTGATGAAATAATGGATATTATTTACAGCGGATTCTGCACAGAAAGTGAACAGTAGCGGTAGGCTGCTTTTTAATATGACTGTCTGTTATTCAATAGGAGTGATTAAAGTTGCCTGTTAAAAATATTGCCCGGGTAATAGTTGCCGGACTGGCCATCATGGCCGGCCTATTCGTATACTTTTATGAGCCTAACATAGATAATGCTAACTTAAACCAGGAAACAGGCGGGGAAAATGAAGAACCTGCTACACGGGTTTCTACGGATAATCTTGCAAAGGGAACCCTGGCCGAGGAGCTTACCCGCGGCAGTGAACTTGCATCCTGGCGACAAGCGGAAATCTATCCAGAAATCACAGCCGAGGTAATTGAGGTTTTCATTTCTACGGGCGATAAAGTTGAAGAAGGTGATCTCCTGGCCAGGCTTGACGGGGGAGATTATCGTCATGAAGTCAGGGCTGCTGAATCATCCCTGCAAAGTGCCCAAACCCAGTATCGTGAGGCAGAGATAGCCTATGAACGGGTGCGGGATGAATTTGCTAATATGAGGGAACTTTTTAAAGCCGGGACAGTTTCCCGCCAGGAACTCCTGGAGATGAGGGCCCAGGTGGAAAGAGCCTATGAAAGGCTTAAAGGAGCAGAGTCTATGATTGAACAGTCAAGGACCCAGCTTTCTGCTGCCCAAAGAATGCTGGACAGGACCGAGGTTAATACTCCTATCAGCGGTACTATTAGTGCAGTGGTAATGGAAAGAGGAGATATGGCCACTACCCAGGCTCTCCTGGCTGTAGTGGACCAGCTTGATCCTTTGAAAGCTGAACTGACTGTTGACGAAAGGCATATAAATGAACTTAAAGTGGGTCAGGAAGTGGAGATAGTTGTTAGTGCTGCCTGGGAGGAATCTTTTAGCGGCGAAATCTATGAAATATATCCAACAGCCGTGGAAGGTACTCGCAGTTTCCCGGTAACTGTAAAAATTGATAATCATGAAGCAGATTTGCGCCCTGGGATGTATGCCGAAGTAATATTTACCCTGGCTGAAGTTGAGGAAGCCTGGCTGTCTCCACAGGAGGCATTAGTCAGCCGTAACGGTGAAGATTACCTCTTCTTTGTAGAAAACGGCCATGCGGCCAAATACCGGGTGGAAAAGGGTTTGAGTTCACAGGGTAAGGTAGAAGTTTTCGGCGATTTTGATCCCGAGCAGGAACTGATTATGGATCCTCCCGCTGACTTAGATGACGGAGAAAAAGTCAGGACGGAGGATTTGAATGTGGACTAAAAAGGTTATTCAGCGCCCGATCCTGGTCCTGGTCATAGTTACAGTGATCATGGTCCTGGGTGTTATTTCATTTATAGGCCTTCCCCTGGATTTATTGCCGGACATGACCTTTCCAATTCTCCTGGTTTCTACTTCCTATGAGGGGGCAGGACCGCACGAAGTGGAAAGTATGGTAACCCGGCCCCTGGAGGAGGCTGCATCTGCCCTCGATAACCTGCAAAGTGTCAGCTCTACATCTGCACAGGGAAGCTCCATGGTTATGGTAGCTTTTGACTGGGGGACCAACATGGATGTGGCCAGCATGGAGCTGCGTGAGAATATCGATATGGTCCGGGG
>PUOB01000188.1 GCA_003551985.1 Desulfobacteraceae bacterium
CAGGGGCGGGTTCTCCGCCGAATCCGCCGTCCAGCCGGGAAAAAAGGCGGATAATACTGGTAAAGAGCCGCCGGCCGTCCGCATCGCAGGTAACGCTTTCGCCGACGATGACCGCCCCTTTTTCCTTTCCCATATCAAAAAAGTTGGTGATGGCGCCTTCCGTGACCAGGGTCCCTTCGACGGGAATGGGGCTGTGGAAAATCAACTCCTGCTCCCCGTGGAGAATACCTGCGTAGTTTACTTCGGCTTTTTGGGCAATGTGCGAGAGAAACTCAAAAATGGCCGCGATTCCGAAACTGGGAATCACCTTGAGGTCCTTCTCGTAGACATACTCGATTTCGTCAAAACCCGCCCCCACGCCCAGGGCATACAGAACGACATCCTTCCAGTTGTAGTCCTTTTTGACGGGGCCGATTTTCTGACCTGCGGCTTCCAGGTTCAGTGCCATGTTGCGCCTCCTTGGTTGGAATGTGGGAAGTGAAGTATTTTTCAGCAGTTGATTCTCAACAACTTATTCCAGCAAATGATGGGGAAGATGATAAAGATTTTTTGTGGTCATGTCAAAAGGTTTTTATGGTTCACCTTGACGATTTCAACAATAGCGGACGATCCAGGCTTAAAAACGTCCTGGGAAATCGTTCTAAATGTATTCGGCGCATTTCCTATGGATTGATGGAATCAAATGATGGACAAATCTGTATGATTATGGTAAATGAACTGCATCTGGTTTTTTTCTGTCACATTCATCAAGCTCATAAGGCTTCATGTACCCGAAAGTCGTAATTCGTGGGGTTTCCTGTAGGGGCGAAAAATCTTTCGCCCGCCATAAGGACGAATGATTATTCGCCCCGACGAATACCCCCTTGGTGGATCAGGAGACGATTGAGGAGGTAAAATGAATAAAGGCGCATTGGACGGCATTACGGTCCTGGATATGTCCAGGCTGCTGCCCGGCCCCTATGCATCGATGATCCTGGCCGACCACGGCGCACGGGTTATTGCTATAGAAGACCGGCGGTTTGCTGCCGAAGCCCTGATAGACGGCGGCGTAAACCGAAACAAGGAGCATATGACCCTGAACCTCAAATCGGATGCGGGGCGGGATGTTTTTTTCAAGCTTGCCGCTTCGGCGGATGTTGTGCTTGAAGGCTTTCGTCCTGGTGTTACAAAGCGCTTGGGCGTTGACTATGACGCCGTATCCAAGGTCAACCCGGCAATCGTTTACTGCTCGATATCCGGTTACGGCCAGACCGGGCCTTACAGGGATGTTGCGGGGCACGATGTCAACTACCTGAGCGTTTCCGGCGTTTTGGATTTGATCGGGGAAGCCGGCGGGCCGCCGGTGATTCCGGGGATACAGATCGCCGACATGGCCGGCGGAGGCATGAATGCGGTCATGGGGATATTGATGGCCCTCGTTGCGCGCCAAAACACCGGAAAAGGTCAATATATTGATATTTCAATGACCGACGGCTGTTTCAGCCTGCTTACCCTTGCGTTCATGATGCAGCAGATGACCGGAAAGTCGCCACAGCGGGGCGATTTCTTATTTTCCCATCGGTATGCCTGCTACAATATCTATGAGACCAAAGACGGCCGGTATTTGTCCATTGGCGCCGTTGAAAACCGTTTCTGGAAGATCTTGTGCGAATTTTTTGGCGTTCCGGAATATATCGAGCACCAATACAATGATGCGCGACGCCATGAAATTATTGATTATTTCAGAGCCCGCTTCAAAACCGAAACGCTTGCCTACTGGGAGGAAGCCCTCGCGGACAAGGACGTTTGCTGGGCGCCCGTCCGAACGATGAGCGAAGCCGTTGACAGCCCTTTGTTCAAATCCCGGGAAATGACCGCAGAAATCGAAACGCCCGGCAAAAAGCCGAGTAAGGCCCTGGGCACCCCGATCAAACTTTCCCGGACGCCTGGGGGTGTCCGTACGGCTCCCCCCGGCTTCGGACAGGATACGCGCCGGATTCTTAAGGAAACAGGGTATTCGGATTCGGAGATCGAGGCGCTTGAAAAAAACGGGGCCTTGTAGGGTATTATAAACACGATAAACAGACAGGATCCTATGACGACAGCACTTGAAAAAGCCAAACAGAACCCGGACTCCATGAAGGCGCGGATTTTGCTGGCCGCCCGGAAGATTTTCGGGGAATACGGGTTTCACGGAACCACCACCCGCATGATCGCCAAGGCGGTCGATATCGATATTTCAACGCTTTATTATCATTGGGGAGAGAAGGGCGATCTTTACGAGGCCGTGATTCGGGACATCAACGAGGGGCTTCGCTGCAAACTCGTGGAAGTGGAGAAAAAGATCAAGGGAAAGCCGCTGGGGCGGCGTCTGGAAATCGCCATCGACGAGATGGTCGATTATCTCTTTGAAAATCCTGAAATCTCCAACCTGACGCTGCTTCGTTATTTCATGAAAACACGGCATGGAAAAATCATGGATTTTCAGGTGCCGGAATATATTTCCGACATCGCCTATTCAATGGGCCTTGCCGAAAGCCGCAAAAATGTTTCGCCGGAAGCCAAGATGAAGGTCCTGAGCATCATGAATGCCATTCACAACTATGTTTCGGGTGAAAACTTCTTTCGTCCCA
>PUOB01000131.1 GCA_003551985.1 Desulfobacteraceae bacterium
GGCAGGCGAAAAGGCAACCGCATAACAACGTATAGGATCGGAGACAACATTGGGCGCGTTACTTGAAATAAAGAATATCGAGACCTACTATGACCTGATTTACGCCATCCGAGGGGTTTCGCTGTCCGTTGCGGAAGGCAGCATTACCACCATCCTGGGAAACAACGGGGCAGGTAAGACCACGATCCTCAAAACCATATTAGGGCTTATCGACAATCAACCCGACAAAGGAACGATCGAATTCAAGGGGCGCCGCATTGACGGTCTTCATACCGAGCGAATCGTACGCCTGGGCATATCCAGCGTCCCGGAGGGCAGGGAGGTTTTTGAAGAGCTGTCCGTCCGGGAAAATCTCCTGATGGGGGCATACATCCGCAGAGATAAAAAAGGGGTTGAAAAGGATTTTGACAGGGTCTTCAGCTATTTTCCAATTCTCGCCCAGAGGAAAAACCAGTGGGCCGGCACCCTGTCCGGCGGGGAGCAGCAGATGCTGGCCATCGGCAGAGCCCTCATGAGCCGCCCGACGCTTTTGTTTCTCGATGAGCCGTCGCTTGGCCTTTCTCCGCTGCTGGTCAAGGAAATCTTCCAGATTATTCAAAAAATCAACGAGGAAGGAGTGACGATTCTCCTGGTGGAGCAAAATGCCAAAAAGGCCCTGGAAGTGTCTGATACCGCCCTGATCCTTGAAACGGGCCGTTTTGTGATGAAGGGCAAGTCAAGCGACCTGTTAAATGACGAGAATGTAAAGGAGTTTTACATGGGCGTCCGGTCCCAGGAATCCGCAAAGGGTTATCAACGATGGAAGCGGAAGAAGGTGTGGCGCTGAAGCATATTTTTGACAATCCGGAGGAAAACCATTGACCGTATCAACGACCCCAGTTGTTTTTGAAAAAACAGTGAACAAACTTGGCGACCATGTTGCCATGCGTTATAAGAATCTCGGCTTGTGGCATGATATTTCATGGCGCCGGTATTACGAAACCGCTGGAAATATCGGCGCGGCGCTCATCGACATGGGGCTGGAGAAAGGCGTGAGCGTCTCCATTATAGGAGACAACTGCCCCGAGTGGGTCATGATCGACATGGGCGTTCAATGCGCAGGGGGCGTCTCCGCCGGTATATATACGACCAATGCCTGGCAGGAGGTCGAATACGTCGTATCCAATTCCGATTCGGCTTTTTTGTTTGTGGAAAATGAAGAACAGCTCGACAAGTGGCTCAACTTCAGGGACAACGTGCCATTGCTCAAAAAGGTCATCGTGTGGGATACCAAGGGATTGAAGGATTTTAAGGACCCCATGCTCATGAGCCTTTCCGACTTGATCGAAAAAGGAAGAAATATAGACAAGACTGCATTGGAACGGCGCATGAAGGCGGTAAAACCCGATGATATGAGTGTGTTGATCTATACCTCCGGAACCACCGGTCCGCCGAAAGGGGCCATGCTGACTCATGGAAATGTTACCTGGATGGCGAACGCCATTGCCTCTCAGAATCCCATGAACAGGTATGAGGAAGTCCTTTCGTTCCTCCCGCTGTGCCATATATTTGAAAGGCTGTTTTCCGTTTTTGCGCATATTCAGCACGCCTACGTAGTGAATTTTGTTGAAAAACCGGATACCGTAATGGACAATATGGCCGAAGTGTCGCCGACGGTCGGTTATGCCGTACCCCGCATCTGGGAAAAATATTTTTCCGCCATACAGATCAAGATGTCCGAAGCCACAGGGTTCAAGCGCCTTACATACAATACGGCTTTGAAAATCGGGCGTCGCCGGGCAGACCTGATAATGAATTTTAAAAAAGTGCCCGCTTCCCTGGAAGTTTTTTTTAAACTTGGCCACTATGCGGTATTCCGCAAATTAAAAAAACGGCTTGGTTTTGAAAGGATCAGGGTGGCCTACTCCGGTGCCGCACCCATATCCGGGTCGGTTCTGCATTTCTACCAATCCATCGGCATCAACCTTATTGAAGGATACGGACAAACGGAAGGCACCGGCGTGACATGCACATCCGGAGAAGGGCAGGCCAAATTCGGAACCGTCGGCAAGCCGCTCCCCGGCACAGAGGTTAAAATCGCCGAGGACGGCGAGATTCTGGTAAAATCACCGGGTATTTTCGCAGGATATTACAAAAATGAGGCGGGTACCGCTGAAACCCTTCGCGACGGCTGGCTTTACTCTGGCGACGTGGGTGTAATAGACGAGGACGGGTACCTGAAAATCACGGACCGCAAAAAGGACATCATCATCACCGCCGGTGGTAAAAACATCTCGCCCCAGTACATCGAAAACCTGCTCAAGGCAAGCGTTTACATCAACGATGCCGTGCTGATCGGGGACCAGCGGAAGTACCTGGTTGCGCTCATAATGATTGACGAAGACAATGTCGTGAAATTCGCCCAGGACAACAAGATCCAGTTTTCCACATACGGCGATCTCACCCGCGACCCTAAGATCGTTGATCTCGTACAATCGGAAATCGACAAGGTCAACAAAACGCTGGCCCGGGTGGAAAATGTTCGAAAGTTCAGGATTATGCCCAAAAAGTTGTACGAAGAGGACGGGGAAGTGACCCCCACCATGAAAATCAAGCGCAAGTTTGTGAAC
>PUOB01000059.1 GCA_003551985.1 Desulfobacteraceae bacterium
AACAAGCCGATTTCCTTGTTCATGGCGGCGCTGGCGGTCAGGGCGCCCTGTACCCGGCCGCCCATCGCCTCTTTTACTTTCGAGAAAACGAGTTTTCCCAAGAGTTTGCTCTTGAAATTGATAAACGCGCCGGACTCTCCCCGCTCGGCCATTTCTCTTTTCTTCCGGGCCGTTTCACAGGCCGCATCAAACAGCTTTTTCTTCATGCCCCCGGCATCATCCATTTTCGCGTGAATGCCGTCATAAATCTTATTAAAAACACGCGGCACGGAGATGAGATAGGTCGGCTTCACCCGCTGCAGGTCTTCCGCCAGCGTGGTCACGTCCCGCATGAACCCCATGGAACCGCCGAACTGGATCCAGTTGTTGAGTTCTCCGCTGAACGCGTAGGAATGGGCCCAGGGAAGCATGGAGAGTCCGACCTGGTCTTGGGTCAACTCGGGATAAATATTATACCCGGCCCTGGAGCAGTAAGTGAGGTTGCCATGCGACAAGAGAACCCCCTTGGGCGCGCCGGTCGTGCCGGATGTATAAATCAGCACTGCGATATCGTCGTGATGGGGCACTTCCGCCGCCACCGGGTTTTTCTCTCCCGCCGCCTCCAGGGCGGCCAGGCTGTTTTCCCCCTGGGAATCGATAACATAGATGTATTCCAGAGTTGGAATTTCCTCTAAAAACCCCTTTACCTTTTCATAAATATCAGGGGATGAGACCAGCAGGAATTTGATATTGCCGTCCTGGATGATGTATTTCCAGGTGCCTGTCAGCTCCTTCTCGTACATGGGGATATACCGGGCCTTCCTGCCGTAGGTGGCAAAGGCCAGCACCGCCCATTCCGGCCGGTTGGCCGATATAATGCCCACGGCATCGCCTTTTCCAATCCCCAGTTGCGCAAGCCCGCCCCGGGTGTTGTTGATTCGCCGGCCGATCTCGCCGTAACGGATCGGATCCAGCGTGCCCTGATTGTTATGGACCCAGAACAAGACATTGTCCCGGTATCTTTCTTCACTTTCCGACCACCACTCCACAAGGTTATCCGGCTTTTCATACGTCCACATGAAATACTCCTTTTCTTAAAAAATAATAAACAGTCAATTCTTGACAATTCTTTAAATCATGGCATCATTTGACGGCTTTTTTCGAGTGCAGCGTCATTTTATACGTGTTATACGTACAAAAAATAAAAGATGTATAAAAACCGTAATATATTTCATAAATGGACTTGGCGGTCAACTTATATTTTTTCGACCCGAAAGGAATCCGGTCATAAACCCGGCGCTGCATTTCGGTACAAAAAGGAAGGAGTCGCAAAATGGCGCATGGAAGGATTACCACGTCAATGGCCCGTTTCTGCAAAAACACCTGCCCGGTGTGTACGCGGGCCCGGGAACAAGGCAAGGGAGCATTATACCGGATTGTAAAAATCGAGCGGCACGTCTGCCCCATGTGCCGCTCCTACGAAAAAGTATACGGCGTGCCGGCGCATCAAAAAAGGCGATAGTGCATGATTGTTGCGCGGCACCGCCGTGAACTCGTTTTCTCGAACCCCTCTCCGGATGGACGCTAATATAGTGGCAGATCAAGGGGCCCGATTGGTTCGACCGCGTGTCGGTTGCGGATCGCATCCAGATCCAGCGGCAGCACCTTGGCCGGATCCGCGTAAAGCGAAAGCGCGTCCCGGGGACAATGCTGCACACACAGCTCGCATCCCAGACATTGCCTGCTGTCATAAATTCTTCGTCCACCCGCAAACGCGACGCCGCCGAACCCGCATATTTTTTCACACTTTCGGCAGAGATCGCATACTTCGGCGTCATGGCGAACTGAATAGCCGGACATAGCCGTCATGGACAGGCGCGGGTCAATAGTGCCGACCGCCCGGGTGGCTTGAAGGCTCACGCAGGTTTCCGGATGGCAATTGCAAATCACCCCGGTGCTGCCGCCTGTTGCGACCTTTAAAAACGCCTGGGTAATATGTCCATTATCGCGAAACCGGTCGATGATGGACAGGGCATCGCCCTGGGTTATCCTGCGGGGATTGTATTTCCCGCAATGCTCCAGCCAGAACGATGCCACCCCCCGACCCACCGCAATGCAGGAATTGATGTCTTCCGGCGCCGCGCCCGTTGTTTTTTTGCAGGGGCAATCCATGACCGCAATGAATTCCGGCTCCTGAAAAATGATCCGGGTGGCGTACTTGTACGGGATCACCCGCTTGTTGTCCTTCGATTCAATGCAGATATCCTCGTTCAGGGTAAAAATCTTGCGGGTGTCTTCATAGGAAAGGACCTTGGCGTGATACCGGTCAAAAATCATTTTCCCAACCGGCACCAAGGGCTTGCACCATGTCAAATATTTCAGCAATTTTACAAAACCGCCGAGAACCTTCACGTATGGATAATAAAAAAGAAAATAAAGGTAATTGTGGACAAACCGGTCCAGTCGCCATCCATGCTTTTTCAGCATGATTCGGGTGGATGCTTTCATTCGGGGGGCGGCCTCCCTCTATGGTTTTTTATTACGTTGCTGCACCTTGACCGCCCTGACATAATCCGCAACCGCCGCCCGGGAGTCGTATTGAAACCGGTAGCCGGTTTCG
>PUOB01000191.1 GCA_003551985.1 Desulfobacteraceae bacterium
GGATAATGCCCCGGATGACTTCCCAGCCGTCGTCCGACCGCTCTATCCACAGGTGGTGGGCCAGGGCCGCGGGTGCGGCCAGCATCAGGGCCAAAACGGCCGCTGCCGTGTATTTTGCAATGAACATGAGCGCCTCCTTTAGAATGTGTATCGCAGTCCACCCAGGAAAATGGTTCCCGGGGAGATTTCCTTGTTGTCGATGCTGTCAAGGACATTTTCAATGTTGAGGTAAACCGATGCGTGATCCGTCAGAGCCCTTGCAAGCGCCAGGTCCACGCTCCAGTAATTGTCCGTAAAAACGTTGCCGTCGGCGTCCGAATAATAACGATCCGCATAAGCGTTGTGCAGCAGCGTGATATCTGCAAGGCGCGGGTTCATGTAGTGAATGCCCATATGAAGCTTGTGTCTGGGGTCGTTTTCGAGGTTTTTTCCCTCCATGTCCGGATCGCCTTCGTGGGATTTGATTTCGGATTCATTGTAAGTGTAGTTGGCAAACACCGAGAGGTCCGGGCGGGCCGACCAGTGCAGTTCTGCCTCTACACCGTGGATTTCGACATCCTCGATGTTGTCGAGTATGTACCTGCCGTTTGGCTGTTCACGTTCGTCGATATAATCTTTTGCAAAGGATTGGTAAAACGTCAACCGACCGATAAGCCCTTCCGCCAGAAAGCGTTCCACCCCGAGGTCATAAGACCAGATTTCTTCGGGGTCAAGTGCGGGATTGGCCTCCCTGAAATATTCACCGCCGCGGCGGACATGCACCTTGTAGAATTCAAACAGGCTTGGCGCGCGAAAGCCCTTGCCCCCGGATGCCCGAAGCGTGGTCTTGTGATCGAGGAAATAGGTTATACCCGCTTTTGGAGAGAAGCTGCGGCTTCGTTCTGTGTCGTATTCGCGTTCATAAGGGTCTGGCCCTCCGGTGTCATGGTTGGCCCCGTTGTAAGTTTTGATCCAGTCGTAGCGGGCCCCTATGTTGACGATCAACCTTTTTTCAAGGGCATCGACGTTGACGTTGGCAAAAGGCGAAATAAATCGCTGCTTTCCTTCCGCCCCGCCGGTTCGCGCACTTTGTGTATATTCTTCGAAGTAATCCCATGAAACCTGCTTGAAAGACGATCCGACAGTTACCTGTGATCGGTCAGTTGCCTGAAAAGACGTCTGAAGGTCGGCTCCCCATGTGTAAGCATCGGGAATGTGCTCTTTGCGTGTGAGCCTGTCAAAATGCGGACTACTATCCTGGTAGGCGGTTTTGTCCGCTTCGTTATAATAGGCAAGGGCTTTTATATCAATGTTTCCGGCCTTGTGGGAATAGTTGAGCCAGTATTGATTGAGTTGCAGGTCGTCATAGAAAAACTCGCGTCCCTTGCCGGTTTCATGGTCGTAATGGAGGGCGGAAAAGGAAAGATTGGAATGATCACCGATATCATAGGTAAATTTTCCAAGCGCTCTGCCGGTTTCACGGTATCGGCGGATATTGTATGGCTGCTTGTCTTCCGTCATGTAGAAACCGTCGCTTTCCTCGTATCCGCCGCTGACCAGGAAGCCAAAATCGTTGATTTTTTGATCGTGGTGCAGGTGGCCGCCATATGTGCTCGACGTGCCGGCCTCACCCCGTAGTGAGGTTTCCCTGCCAGGCCGGGGATCTTTGGTTATGATATGAATGACGCCCCCGAGCCCTTCGGAGCCGTAAAGGGCCGATGTCGGCCCACGAACGATTTCAATCCGTTCAACCATTTCCCTGGGAATATGCCCCCAGGCGACCCATGCAATGGCGTTGTTGAAATTGTCGTTCTGGGGGACGCCATCAACAAGCACCAAAACCCGGTTGTTGCCGGTCCCGCGCATTCGGATCGGGCTGCGGGCGCCTGCTGTCTGGGTGCCATAATGCCTGGTATTGTAAACCCCCGGCGCGCTGCGGACGATGTCCTCGATTCTCTCAAACGGCGAGTTCATGATTTCTGTCTCAGATAAAATCGTAACGCTTTGGGGGACTTCACCCACCGGGACGTCCGTACGGGAGGTGGATACAACCATCTCATCCAGCCGATGGCGCCCTTCTTCCTCACCGGCAAAAACCAAAGACGCCGGTGTCATCATAATCGCCCATAAAACCATTGCCAAAAAAATCTTCATGCCTGTGCTCCTTTCAAATGCCGAAACCGCATGTCCCGGCAGTCTCCGAAGATGCTCAACAGGTCTTTCGGGCGAAAAAAAAGGCCACGAAAGACGGTTTCCCCGCTTTTGCGGAAAAACGCAGACCTTCGTGGCCGTGTTTGAATCCTGCCTGTATGTCTTTAAAAATTACTACAAAAGAGCTTCAGCTCATTGAATTGGATTTTGAACATATACCAGCCGCAATAAGTGTGTCAAACGTTTTCATCATTTCTTTTTAAGGCTTTCCCAGTATGCCATCCGCTCCCGGATGACCTTTTCATACCCGCGTTCAACGGGTTCGTAAAACCGCCGGCCTTTCAACGCTTCCGGCAGATAGTCCTGCGGCGTGTAAGCGTCTGAATAGTCATGGGCGTACCGGTAGCCCTTGCCGTAATCCAGGTCTTTCATCAAGCGCGTCGGCGCGTTTCTGATATGCTTGGGAA
>PUOB01000007.1 GCA_003551985.1 Desulfobacteraceae bacterium
CTTCGTCAGCACATCCTATGGGCTTCGTCAGCGCATTCTATGACCTTAAAGATGTCTGCCGGCTTTTTCAATGGTTTTTGGCGCGGGGGGGGAACCGGCTGGCAGCCGTGGCAAAAAATTGTCGCGCCGGTAAATTTTTGATATTATCTTTATTGCACTCGTAAAAAGTTGGTTTCAGAAGGCTTTGTAAAAAGTTCAAGATCAAGGCTTGCGAAATTTCGCATAACGCAGATATTGGACTTTTTACGAAGTCGTCAAAGCTTGAAAAGCAAAAACGAGAGGGGGTGGCCATGGCGTCGTATTACCTGGACAAAAAAAGTTTTCCGAATATTCCGGAGCGGCTCAAAGGCCTGGCGACGCTTGCGGAAAATTTGTGGTGGAGCTGGAACCCGCAGGCCCGGATGCTGTTCAAGATGCTGGACCGGCAGGCGTGGAAGGAAAGCCGCCATAACCCGGACCGGATGCTCAGAAACCTGCCGGAACGCGTTTTGGAGGAGGCCACCATTGACGCCAATTATCTTCGCCATTACGATCTGGTCATGTACCTTTTCGAAACCTATCTCAGGGAAACCCCCGTGTATCCGGGTGCGGAAAACGACGGGGACGTTCTTCCCGTTGCCTATTTTTCCCTGGAGTACGGACTGCACCATTCATTGCCGTTTTACGCCGGTGGGCTGGGGTTTCTGGCGGGCGACCACCTCAAGGAGGCGAGCGACCTGGGAATCCCACTGGTCGCGATAGGGTTCATGTACCCGGCCGGGTATCTCTACCAGGTGATCAACAATGAGGGCTGGCAGGAGAATTTCACCCAGGAACTGGACAAGGAGACCGCATCGATCAACCGGGTCATGGGTGAAGACGGGAAGCAGCTCACAGTGGAGGTGCCGTATATCAGTGGGTCGTCCGTGGTCGTCGGTATATGGAAAGTCTCGGTCGGCCGGGTGAGCCTTTACCTCATGGATACGGACCTCGAGCAGAACGACGATGATATCCGTTCCATATCGCAGCGGTTGTATACCAGCGATGCCCATCAGCGGCTGCTCCAGGAAATTATTCTGGGCATTGGCGGCTCGCGGGTTTTCGAGGCTTTGGGACAGGACTGCTGCATGATGCATTTGAATGAAGGGCATGCGGCGTTTGCCCTGCTGGAGAAAATACGCCAGTTCATGGAAGCGGGCGACGATTTTGAAACCGCCCGACAGAAGCTGGCCCCCATGAGTCTTTTCACGACGCACACGCCCGTGCCCGCAGGGCATGATATATTCCCCTTTGAATGGATGGATCAATACTTCGGGGATTACTGGCCCCGGCTCGGTTTGAGCCGGGACGCGTTCATGGATTTGGGCCGGAATCCGTCCGATCCGGATGCCGGTTTTAACATGACCGCCCTGGCCATGAGGCTTTCCGGCAATGTGAATGCCGTCTCCAAAAAACACGGCGAGGTGACCCGGCAGATGTGGCACGGGATGTGGCCGGATTTGGCCGAGGAAGAAGTGCCTGTCGACCATGTGACCAACGGCGTGCATCTGGCCACGTGGCTGGAGCCGAAAATCAAGCTGCTCTTGAACCGGTATTTCGGCCAGGGGTGGATGAGCGTACACGACAACGCCGCCATATGGGAGTTTATCGAGGAAATACCCGACAGGGAACTGTGGCAGGCCCATTACTGGCTCAAGCTCAAGCTGATGAATCACATCGGCGCCAAGGCGAGGAAGCGATGGGGCAGCGGCGAACTGAATCCGTCCCAGGCCGCAGCCATGGGCACCATGCTTGATCCGTCGGTGCTGACCCTGGGTTTTGCCCGGCGGTTCACCACCTATAAACGTTCGGACCTTATTTTTAAAAACCTGGAGCGCCTCAAAAAAATCGTCAATGATCCGTGGCGGCCGGTCCAGGTCGTTTTTGCAGGCAAGGCCCACCCGGATGACACGGCCGGGCACGAGCTGATCAACCGCGTGTTCAACCTGTCCCGTGATCCGGCATTGTCGGGGCGGATCGCTTTTGTAGAGGACTACAATGAGCAGTTGGCCCAATATCTCGTTCACGGGGTGGATGCCTGGCTCAACAATCCGCTTCCTCCCATGGAGGCGAGCGGCACGAGTGGCATGAAAGCGGCGTTGAACGGCGTTCCCCACCTCAGCATCCCGGACGGCTGGTGGCTGGAGGGGTATAACGGAAAAAACGGCTGGACTTTCGGGGATGAGGGGGAAAACCCGGACCGGGACGACGCGGATGTCGAAGCATTATACGACCTGCTTGAGGGAACCGTGATCCCGCTTTACTACCAGGCTGCGGAAGACGGGACGCCCCACGGGTGGGTGAGGATCATGAAGGAGAGCATGAAGACATGCGCACCGCGGTTTTCAGCAAGGCGGATGGTCAAGGAATACTGCGAAAAGTATTATCAGCATGTCCTTAAGGCGCCGTCCTGACACCCGGATGGCATTTCCAGGGACCTCACTCGTCACTATTGATGCACTCGTAAAAAGTCACAAGATAAGTGACAGATGGCTAAGTTAAAAGTTCCATATACAAGGCGCAGTAATTTTTCATACGCGAAGGCATACAAGTCGTATGTTGAGCGGATGAAAAATTGC
>PUOB01000373.1 GCA_003551985.1 Desulfobacteraceae bacterium
CCGAGGAGACCGTTGATTCTTCCGGCCGGATTACCATAAGCGAGATTGACCTGCTCCTCGACGAGATGCCGGACGCCCCGATTGAAAATGGGCGCGCGGCGCTTGATTATGACGTCTTTGTCGATTTGGTCCGTGAAAATATAACCATCACGAGAGCAGATGCGGATATCAACGGGATTCTGCTGGCTGCTTCCGGGGAGGTATTGTCCTACGGGGAAGCGCCGTCTTTGGACCTATCGGCCCGGCTGCCCATGATAGCCCTTGGCGATGTCATTGCCGCTGTGCCCCCGAAGCTGGTCGAGCCGATAATCGAGATGCAGCTGGCCGGCCGTATCGGCGCCGACGTTCACCTGAAGGGAGCGGCGGACAAGCCGGAAGCACTGCTTGAAAAGGGCGAAATAACCCTTGAAAACGTCGGTGCCACAATAAACGGGATTACACCTGAAATCAGCGGCGGCGTCAATGTCGCCAGGGACAGCGTTGCCGGGGACAGTGCCGCAGCCGGCGCTTCTTTGAGCTACCTTTTCGATCTGTCTGCAAGGCTCAATAATGCGCCGATTGATATCGACGGCACGATAAATACCGATACCATGGATGTTGCAGCCAATGCGCGCGTACAGGATCTGGACATGGCGGCATTTATGCCGCTGGCCCCCGATGATTTTCCCGGAAAACTCTCCAGCATGAAATTGAGCCTGGATATTCGCGCGGCGGCCACCGAGGAGACCGTTGATTCTTCCGGCCGGATTACCATAAGCGAGATTGACCTGCTCCTCGACGAGATGCCGGACGCCCCGATTGAAAATGGGCGCGCGGCGTTTGATTATGACGTCTTTGTCGATTTGGTCCGTGAAAATATCACCATCACGAGAGCGGATGCGGATATCAACGGGATTCTGCTGGCTGCTTCCGGGGAGGTATTGTCCTACGGGGAAGCGCCGTCTTTGGACATATCAGCCCGGCTGCCCATGATTTCCCTTGCCGAAGTCATTGCCGCCGTGCCGCCGAAACTTGCCGAGCCCTTAATCGAGATGCAGCCGTCCGGCCGCATCGGCGCCGATGTTCACCTGAAGGGCGCGGCGGACAAACCGGAAGGCCTCATTGAAAAAGGCACAATTACCTTTGAAAAGGCCGGGGTCACGCTAAACGCGCTTACCTCTGAAATCAGCGGCGGCATTAATATCGCAAAAGACACTGCAGTTTCAGACAACCTTGTGATTCTGCTGTCGGGTGATCCCGTTTACATGGATTTTTCAGGGGACAACCTGATGGGCGAGACAATCAACATCAAACACACCATAACCGCGGACAAACTCGATATCGATAAACTCCTTGACGCCCTGGGCGTCGAGGCGGATGATCCCGTTGCCCCGGTCGAAGAGGTTCCGGACGAACCCGCAGAGCCGGAAGAACCCGGTCCGTTTGACCTGCCCCTTGCGGTAGACGGCGAGGTGCGGATTGGCAATGCGGTTGTTCGCGGTCTGGATATTGACGGCTTTGACCTCAGATACCAGTTAAAAGACAACATTTTAACTGTCGATCGCCTTCGGGGCAACGTGGCCGGCGGTTCGATTTCCGGAACCGCCAGGGCCGAACTGAACCGCAAGCCGATTGCGTATACTGCCAGTTTAGGCATCGATGCCACCCGAACCGAAACGATTCTGAATGCCCTGTTCCCGGCAGCGGCAAATACCGTTTACGGTACCGTATTTTTAAATGCAGACATTGAAGGCGAGGGTGCTACCTGGGATGTCATCAGTCGTTCGCTCACTTCCCGGTCTGATTTAAGGATTACCGACGGCAGACTGACAGGGGATGGCCTTGCCTCAGGATTTGCCGGTTTCCTGGATGCCAGGAATCTCGAAGTGCTTGGTTTTGATTTTTTTGAAGGAGACCTGGAACTGGAGAACGGCCAATTCCAGCTTGACTCCCGCTTTGAGAGCGACGATGTTCGAATGGCGCCGGAAGGGACGATCGGGCTGGACGCATCGATCGACCTCGCCCTGGATCTTCGCGTATCGCCCGGTCTGGCATCGGATATTGGAACCGGCGACGCGTATTCCCGGTTTGCCCGGACCGGCGAGGGCTGGACCCTTATCCCCATAAAAGTTGGTGGTACATTGCGGTCGCCAAGGTTCGACGTGGACAGTTCCGCGGTTGCCGACCAACTTCGGGAAAGGGGGGAGGAAGAATTACGGCAGCAGTTCCAGGACAGGGTGTTGGACCGTTTTGTGCCGCGGGATTCCGATGAAAAGGACGAAGAGGCAGATAGAAAGGAAAGATCTCCGGTGGAGAAAGAAATGGAGGATGCTATTCGGCGTTTATTCAATTAGTGGCTAAATGGCAACGAACTATCCGGGCATAGCCAGCAACACCTTGCGGCTCCCTTTTTTCATGGCATGTGAAAAAGCCGCTTCGAATTCGACAAAAGGGTACACGGCTTCTATCAGCGGCTCAACGTGTACCCTTTGGGTTTCGAGAAAATCAAGGGCAAGCGCCATGTCCCCGCACCTGGATCCCATTAAGTTCAGTTCGTTTACGACCACTGCGGACAAATCGATACCCGATTTTTCGGAAGTGGTGGTTTTCACC
>PUOB01000280.1 GCA_003551985.1 Desulfobacteraceae bacterium
CTGAACATCGAGGTCAGCTGCTTTTTGGTGGCGAAATCCTGGATATCGGCCATGCCGAATATATCGGAGAGTTCTTTCTGGGTGTTTTCCAGAAAATCAACCACCGCCTCAATTTTCTTTTTGGCTTCCGCGTTTGCCCCGGCGGAATCCGGCACCCAGAACGGGATATCATCCAGGCGGACATACCGAAGGCTTTCCTGGCTGTAGGCCATTCCGGCACGGTGCCTTACCAGCTCATGGGTAAAGACACGCGAGACGTTTCGGCAGATAAAGGTCAGGCTGGCGTGCTCAAGAACAGACCCGTGGCCGCTTTTGAGCACGTTGGCCAGGTATACATCGTTGCCGCGCCGCACGGTCGTTACGTTCGGGTTGCTGGCCTCGGGTTTTTCCGGGTCGTAGGGCTGCCAGCTCCGGTAGCACATCCTGCCGCCGGCCTCGACCAGATTTTCACAGTCGGCCACATTCGGATCGGGCCGCCAGTCCGGGTTGCCGATATCCTCCAGATACGCATTGAGTCCGTCGGGTTCGAGCATGGTTTTTGCCACCAGGTAGACTTTCGGCGTGTCAATGGGTCGCATGGGCGTCCTCCGGGTAAGTTAAGTTGTAAGTTGTAAGTTGTAGGTTGTAGGTTGTAGGTTGCGGGTTATTCGGGTGTTTTGATCGTTTCTTCCGGATGGTGCTTATGAATTTTGAGCCAGGCCTTCATCACCGCGTGGACGAGGGTTGCAAGGGGAATTGCCAGAAACAGGCCCCAGACCCCCCACAATCCGCCGAATACCAGTATGGCAGCGATAATGGCAACAGGATGAAGATTGACCACTTCCGAAAGAAGCAGCGGGACGAGAATATTGCCGTCCACAAGCTGGATCAGGCCGTAGGCGATTATCACATATATGAACTCAATACTGGTCCCCCACTGAAAAAAAGCTACGAGCGCCACCGGAATCGTCATTACGGTAGCGCCAATATAAGGGACAAGGACCGATATGCCGACAAAAAAGGAAAGCAGCATTGCATAATTCAACCCCAGAAACGAAAAGGTTGTAAACGTCACGATCCATACGATCAGAATTTCCAGCATTTTACCGCGTACGAAGTTGGCCACCTGCTGGTTTGCCTCGCTCCAGACCTCGGTTGACAGTTCAAGATTCTTGGGAAGAAGCTTTTTGACCCAATTCATGATCAGGTCCTTGTCCTTTAAAAAAAACAAAACCAGCAGCGGGACGAGGACAAGGTATATAATCAGGGAAATCAGGTTGCGAAGGGAGGCTACCGTGAACATCAGGAGATTTTGACCCAACCGGGTCAATTCGGAGCGTATCACGTCAAAAAGCTGCCTTATCTGGGCTTCTGAAACATATTCCGGGTACCTTTCGGGAAGCAGGAGAATATGCTTCTGGAGGTTGGATATATAGGCCGGCAGATCCTGGAGCAATTGTCCGATCTGCTTGGACATCAGCGGGAAAATGCCTATCACGAGCAGGAAAAGGCAAAACAGAAAAAGTATGAATGTGATCAAAACGGCAATGATTCTGGGAATCCGGAGTCTCATGAGAAACGAGACAACCCCCTCCAACAGATAGGCGATAATGAGCGCCAGAAAGAGGGGCTGAAGCATCCCGCCCAACAGAATCACGATAAGAAAACCGCCCAGCAGAATCAGCCACAGGGTGATGACCTGCGGGTTGGAGAAATACTCGTTAAACCAGTTCTGGATCATTTTGATCATATGGGTCGTTCCGGCGGATTTTCGTTCAGGTACTGTCTATAAATGGTCATTGAGCCAGCTTTGCAGGTCGCTTATCACCGGTTTCCGCAAATCTTCATTTTCGTTGTATATCTCATGGTACAAGCCGTCATAAAAACGCAGTGTCTTGTCTTCCGATGAAACGTTTTGAAAAAAAACGCGGCAGGCTTCGGGGCTCACAAGCCGGTCGTCGCCTGCGACCTGCATCAGGACGGGCGTTTTAAGCAAAGGGGCGTCTTTTAGAGTGTGCTCGGCGGTTTTCATGAATTCAATCCCCCATCTTGCCGTAATCTGACGATGCACAAGCGGATCGTTTACATAAGAATCAACAGCCTTTTCGTCGTGGCTTAATAATGTGGGGTCCAGTTCATTGTCAAAGGAAAAGGAAGGCGCCAAAACCGACATTACGCGTGCGGCGAGAATTTTAGCCCCGGGCGGTTTTATCGCGGCTTTCAGGCCCGGTGCGGAGACGATAACCCCGTCGACTTGTTCTCCCCCTTGCTGCGCGTAATTCAGAACAATAAGGCCGCCCATGGAGTGTCCGAGGAGAAAAAACGGGACCTGAGACGAAAGGGCGCTGCGGAATTTGTCCATCATGAGCTCGAGGTCGTTGATATAATCCTGAAAACGGTCCACATGGCCGCGCTTCCCCGAGCTCAGGCCATGCCCCCGGTGATCGTATGAAAAAATGGACGCGCCGTCTGCGTTCAAGACCTCGGTCAGTCGCCTGTACCGTCCGCTGTGTTCGCCAATGCCGTGAACAATGAGTATTCCGGCCTTTTCGTTTTCAACGCGATGATGCCGAAAAAACAGTTGGGTTCCGTCATTTGCAGAAACATGA
>PUOB01000331.1 GCA_003551985.1 Desulfobacteraceae bacterium
AGTTACCAGCAACCCCCTGCAATTGTTGCCTTAGGGCAATACCCGGCACCCCCCGGTTGAAATTGATCAGTTTGAAAACGGCTCACCGCGCCCGTTAGATACATTACAACTTCGGCGGCATAAGGAATGTACCGGGAAATGCTCCTTTTGGGACTAAACCGGAAGAATTGATATCAGTCATGTTGATGCGCTTCCTTCGTCAGCACATCCTATGACTCCAGATGTGCGAATGGTAATTTGAGGCACTGTATCATGCAAGATGAAACAAGCCACAGGCTCATCCCGGACAAGACTACGAAGCTATCAAAATGGGTAATTCCCCAAGGGGGGCGGGGGTTTTGCCCGGAGCAACATCGGGAGGGCTTGGCGGCAGCTCTTGGCGAAGTGAAGCAAAACATCCTGGATTGTCTGAGTCCCGCCGGGAGGCGGGACGAGTTTCCAGGATGTTGCGTAACGAGCCATAGAGATGCCCCAAGGCCTCACGGTTGCTACGGGCAATACCCCCGTCTCCCTTGGGGAATTATCCTTATTCCGATTTTGCAGTGGCGAAAATGAGCAAAAACCGCAGCAATAGCAAAAACAGCAGGAAAAAAAGACTTCGCACCGGCTTCACCACGGGTGCGGCCGCTGCAGCGGCAACCCGGGCCGCCTTGCAGGTTCTTGGCGGGGAGGAATTGCCGTCGACCGTCCCCATCCGGCTGCTGACTGACAAATGGATCGACATACCGGTGCACGAATGCATCACCGGGATCGATGAGAAAAACAGAGAATATGTATCCTGCACGGTCACAAAGGATGCCGGCGACGATCCGGACGTGACCAACCGGGCAAAGATCGGGGCGAAGGTGCGCTTTTTGGAGGGTTCGGATGAAATCGTCATTACCGGCGGAAAAGGCGTGGGCACGATTACGCGGCCGGGCCTGGAACTGCCGCCGGGGGAGCCGGCCATCAACCCGGGGCCGCGAAAAATGATCCGGGAGGCGGCCGATGCCGTGCGGAAACAAAGAGGCATCCAAAAGGGGTTGCATGTCGAGGTTTTCGTGCCGCGCGGGGAAGAAATCACCAGACGGACGCTCAATGCACGGCTGGGGATCGTCGGGGGCATTTCGATTCTGGGAACAACCGGGGTCGTCACCCCCATGTCCCACGAGGCCTACATTGCCACCATCGAATCGGGGGTTTCCGTGGCCGTGGCCAGCGGCATTGAAACCGTGGTGGTTACCACCGGGCGAAGGAGCGAACGGCATGCCCAAAGGGTGCTGCCGACCATGCCCGAGACGGCGTTCGTCCAGATCGGGGATTTTTTCGGCCGCTCCATGGAGATCGCCGTGGAAATGGGGATAAAACAGGTTGTCCTGGCGGTTTTTTTCGGCAAGGCCGTAAAAATGGCCTGCGGGGAATACCATACCCATGCCGCAACCGCCGGGCTGTCGCTGCAAACCCTTGCCGGTCGGGTAGCGGGCGTTTGCAATGATGCGGCCCTGGCCCGGTCGGTGGGATCTGCCAACACGGCCAGGGAGGCGTTTTTCATGATCCGGGCGGCGTGCCCGGAAATGTTTGATACCATCACCGCGCAAATCGCTGAAAACGCCCGGCGGTTTTCAAAAAAGAAAACCGCCGTCCGGGTGATTTTGTTTGATTTTGACGGAAACGTCCTGTCGGATATAAGAAGCGATAAAGGAGAGACATGAATATTGTACACGTTATCGGCGTGGGGCTGGGATACGGCGACATCACCGAAAAACAGCACACCATCATCGCACGCGCCGGGGTCCTGGTTGGCGGGAGGCGCCAACTGGGGTGGTTTGCCGAACATGACGGCGAAAAACGCGAGATCACCGCACCTGTCGATGCAATCATCGAAGATATCCGCCGGCTGTCAAAAACCCGCCGCGTGGTGGTCCTGGCCAGCGGGGACCCGCTCTTTTACGGCATCGGCGAAACCCTGACCGCACAGCTGGGCACCGACAATATTCAAATCCACCCGAACGTGTCGGTCATGGCCGCCGCCTTCGCCCGGATCGGACGCACCTGGAAGGACGCCGTTGCCGTGAGCCTGCACGGCCGGGAGGGGGATCCCGGGTTCCCGACGGCGCTCGCTGAAAACCGCCCTGTGTTTGTTTTCACGGACCGGCAAAACACCCCTGCATCCGTCGGCCACACGGCATTTTCGCACGCGGATCAAAATATCCGCATGTGCGTACTGGAACGCCTTGGGGAGACGGACGAGCGCATCACCTGGATCGACTCAGCAGAAGCGGCCAAAAAGGACTGGAGAACCCCCAATGCGGTGATCCTCCTGCCGGAGGCACCCGGAAAACAGTGTGCCGGTTTTTCACCCGCACCGGGATACCCGGATGACGGGTTCGCCCATGATGCCGGGATGATCACCAAACCGGAGGTGCGCGCCATCTCCCTGTCCAAGCTGCACCTCCGGGAACAACACGTGATGTGGGACCTGGGCGCCGGAAGCGGGGCGGTGGCCGTCGAAGCGGCAGGGGCGCTGCCACGCGGCCGGGTGGCGGCCGTGGAAAAAAACCCCGCGCGCATTGCTAATATCCGTGAAAATATCCAGCGGTTCAACG
>PUOB01000328.1 GCA_003551985.1 Desulfobacteraceae bacterium
AAAAGTCCAATATCTGCGTTGCGCTTCATCCCTCAGAATTTCATCACGCCTTGGCGTGACTGCATTCTTCGGGATTTCGCGCGCCTTGATCTTGTCACGCCATGGCGTGATTACTTTGCCGTCCCAAAGTGACTTTTTACGAGTCCATCAACATTAATGGATTCGATTTTTTACCAGGAGAAAAGGGAAAATGAAAAAACAACCCCGTTTTACGAGCCTGATGGTCGCTTCGGCGCTTTTGGCGGTCATAATGATTACGGCGATGGCGGGATGCCGTGCCAGCACCCGGGATTATGAGGCCACTGACACCATCCACTACGATGCCAGCTACGATTTCTCCGACAAGAACAAAATCGTAAATGACCTGACCGAATCCCTGACCAACCGCTCGCCCCTTGCGGCACGGCGTGACAGGCCCGTGGTAATCGTATACAACGTCGCCAACCGGACATCCGAACACATCAGCACCGATTTGATCACCGACGATATACGTCAGAATATCCTCGAAACCGGTAAAGCCCGCTTTGTCAACCGGATTCAGAGAGAAACTATCCAGGAAGAGCTCGGTTATCAATATGCAGGCGACGTCACGCCCGAAACCCGCGCCCAGCGGGCCCGCCAGATCGGCGCTGAATACATGATCACCGGCACCCTTCGCGCCATCTCAAAGGACGAGCCCCGGCAGGTCCGCCTGAGAAAAAGAAGGCTCCAATACTACAGCCTGACGCTTGAAATGACCCATCTGGAAACAGGCCTGATCGAGTGGGCCGATAGTGTGGAGATCGTCCGTGAAGAAGCCAAGCCGTTTGTCGGCTGGTAAGGGCCGCACGCTTTTTTCGCACGCCAGGCGGCAGGGCGTTTATTGGTGCTGCCTGGCCCTGCTTCTCGTTCTTGCCAGCTGCGCATCCGCGCCCCTGAAGCAGGCCCGGTCCGATTTTTACATGGGTCGGCCTGATCGGGCCATGGAGGCACTGTCGGACCCGTCGGATGTGTCAAAGCGGGACCAGCTGCTGTATTTCATGGAAAGAGGCCTGATCCTTCACCATGCCGGAAAATACGATGAAAGCACCGTTACGCTGATCAAGGCCTCCTCGCTGATGAAGCAGCAGGATATCATCAGCGCCGGTGAACAGGCCGGATCCATGGTCACCTCCGAATGGGTTACCGAATACAAGGGTGAATACGCGGAGCGACTCCTCGTGCACACCTACCTGATGATGGGGTTTCTCCTTACCGAGCGGCCGGAAAGCGCCCTGGTCGAAGCCAAACAAGCCCTCGAGGTACTTGACGCATTTCCAAAGGCGACCGCCCGGGATCATTTCACCCGGGCCCTCATCGCCCATTGCTTTGAAATCAACGGCGAAATAAACGGTGCCTACATCGAATACAGGAAGCTGGCCGAACAGATGGGCGACCCCGCCCCGGTGGCGGACAAGCTCGCTGCCCTCGCAAACCGGCTCGGTTTTTTCGATGATGCGGAAACCTGGCGGCAACATCTGGCAAGTCCGGCAGAAGCCATCCCCCCGGAGGCGGAGGTGATCCTGTTTGTCAGCCAGGGGCGTGCGCCCGTCAAGGTCCCCCACAATATCGTCATTCCGCCTACTATCCGGTTTTCTTTTGCCACCTACAAGAACCGGACCCGCTATTTTTACGAGCCGTCTGTCGACGTTTCGTCAAGTGCCGGGGCACCCCGGATGGTGACCACAAACGTGGGGGCCGTGCTCAAGGATTCACTGGACACGAGGATGGCCCGCATCCTTGCCAAGGAAGCGGCCCGGGCGGGCACCAAGGAGGCAATCTCGCAGCAATTCGACAATCCCCTGGTCGAAGCCCTTGTACGGACGGCCTTTTTTATAATGGAAGAACCCGACACGCGGGCCTGGGAAACCCTGCCGGCCCACATGAGCCTTATCCGGATGCCGGTAAACGCCGGCATTCACGAATTGACGGTCCGGACATCCGGCGGCTACGGCGATTCGGTGCAACTCCCCCCCCTTACCGTTTCTCCGCCGCGGCGATTTTATCATTATTCGATCCGGGATGGCGTCGCGCCGCCCGCATCGGAAACCCCAAACCCGTCGCCATCCGCCGCACAGCTCCCGCAATGAGCGTATCCGCGTTTATCCCGTATAGATCGAACACTGCTGGGAAACCAGGGCGGCTTCCTGGATGGCTTCCGAAAATGTCGGGTGCCCGTGCATGATGCGCCCGATATCCTCGGCGGACGCATCGTACGTTATGGCAAAAACGGCTTCGGCGATCATATCCGAAGCCCGGGGGGCAATAATGTGCACACCCAGTATCCGGTCGGTTTTATGGTGCGACAAAACCTTGACCATGCCATCGGTCTCTCCCATGCAGCGGGCACGGCCCACTCCGGTCAGAGGAAACGTCCCTGTGCAGTAGGGAATGCCTTCCGCCTTGAGCTGCTCTTCGGTCTTCCCGACCGCCGCCGCCTCGGGAGACGTATAAATGACCACGGGAACCGCATCGTAGTTGACCTCTCCGGCCTGGCCCGCCAGGATCTCGGCGACCGCCCGGCCTTCGGCCGAGGCCTTGTGCGCCAGCATCTGCCCGCCGATCA
>PUOB01000264.1 GCA_003551985.1 Desulfobacteraceae bacterium
CCCGAAGACCGGCGCCGGTACCAGGAGGTCCTTGAGCGGCAGGGGAGCGTGGTGGATTACGAGTTGGACTGGAAAAAAAAGGACGGGAGCCTCATCCAGGTCCTGGTGACCAGCAGTGTGCGTTATGATCCGGAAGGCAAGGTGGAGGGGTATCAGGGTATCGTTGTCGATCAGTCCGAGAGAAAGCGTATCGAAAACAAGATGAAGGAGGCGCTTGATTTTCTGGACAAGACCATTCAGTGTTCGCCCAACGCCATCATGGCCGCCGACCTCAAGGGCAACGTGCTCATCTGGAACAAGGGCGCCGAGGAGACCTTGGGCTATAAAGCCGAAGACGTGATTGGAAAAATGAAAATCTCCGAGATATACCCGGAGGGGCTGGCCCGGCAGGTCATGAAAATGATGCGAAGCAGCGATTATGGCGGCAAGGGCGTATTGAACGCCTATCCGCTGTTGTTTAAAAAGCAAAATGGCGGGGATGTGGAGGGGAGCCTGTCGGCCGTTATCCTGTATGATGAAAATGGAAATGAAATCGCCTCGGTGGGCATTCTGGTCGATATCGGCGATCGGTTGAAGATGGAGCGGACCCTCAGCGAGACCCGGCAGCAGCTGCTCCATTCGGAAAAATTGGCCGCCATGGGCCGGCTGACCTCCCAAATCGCCCATGAGCTGAACAATCCGCTGTTCGGGATCATGAATACCCTGGAGCTTATGAAAACGGAAATCCCGCCCACCAACAAAAGGCGGAAGCTCCTTGATATGTCGATATCGGAAATCGAGCGCCTGGCGGAGATGCTCAAAAAAATGCTCACTTTTTCCAAGCCCGACCAGGAAGACAAGATCGAGGTCAATATCAACACGGCCCTGGAAGATATTCTGCTGTTTTATGAAAAACGGTTCCGGGAAAACAGCGTCAAGATCAAAACCGACTTCACACCGGAACCGGGGACCGTGCTGGCATCCAGGGATCAGTTGCGCCAGGTATTTATCAATATCATTTCCAACGCCATGGACGCCATGCCCGATGGCGGCTTCCTGAGCCTCTCCACCGCCATCCGGAACAAAGATACCATGATCATCACCATCACCGATACCGGCATCGGCATTAAGGAAGAGAATATCGAAAAAATATTCGATTCCTTTTTCACCACGAAAAACGATATCGTTAAAGGGGTGGGGCTGGGATTGTCGGTCTGCTATGGGTTTATCACCGACATGGGCGGCGATATACAAGTCCGGAGCAAACCGGATGAGGGAACGACCTTTTTTATTTCGCTACCCCTTTATCAGGCGCCGTAGCCGGCGCCAGTCTTGACGACTTCGTAAAAAGTCCAATATCTGCGTTACGCGCGATTTCCGGCGACATTCACGTACACTAAGTACGCTCAATTCTTCGGAAATCGCGCAAGCCTTGATCTTGGCTTTCTTGTCACGCCTTGGCGTGATTACAAAGTCGTCTGGGTGCGACTTTTTACGAGGCTGTCAGTCTTGACGGCTTCGTAAAAAGTCTCGAACCCAGGCTTGTCAAACTTTTCAGAACCGTAGGGGCGAATAATCATTCGCCCGCCCTAAGGGCGAATGATTATTCGCCCCTACAAAGAACCCGTCGTAAATCGGGAGACAAAAGCGACTTTTTACGAGACTAACAGTCTTGGCGACTTTTTACAAAGCCGGATGACATCAGGGTATGCAAATACCGAAGAACAAAATGAATTGACACACAAGGCGGAATTTCATATTTTTTATGTAAAATTAGCGTTTTCACTCTCAGAGGTGTCCATGGAGCCCGGCAACGGAATTGATCATTGTTTGCTGCTCAGGGTAGGCGTGGTGGCCAAGGGCAGCCGATGCCTTTCCATCATTCGGCTGCTGGGGTCGATCAAACCTACCCGGCTGCGCCTGAAGCTGGTCAGCCTGGCCCCCACCACCCAGTCCACGGCCTGCCTGAAATTTGCCGGAGAAGCCGGCATCCAGATTTGCGAGGACTACCTCGAACTCCTGGACATGGATACCCTGGACATGATCATGGAGATGACCGGCGAAGCCCGCATCCTGATGGACCTGGTCAGCCGCAAGCGGGCTTCTTTGGGTGTTTTGGACCTGCAAACCTCCATGCTGCTGTTCGACATTGCGCAGCAGTATGAAATCGTGGCCAAAAAAGAATCGGAAATCAGCCTGGCCACGTCCTTCGCATCGGCCATGCTCGAGGCCTCTCCGGACAGCGTCATGGTTCTCGACCAGGATTTCAGGATCACCAAGTGCAACAATTTGCCGCTCTTCAAGGATGTCAAGGGCAAGGGCAAGGAACCCGTGATCGGCAAATATTGTTTCGAGGTGCTGCACGGCTCACTGGGTCCCTGCAACAGCAGCGACCGGGCCTGCCCGGTGCAGGACACCTTTAAAACACGGCGGCCGGAACGGGCGGTCCATGAAATTACCCTTGAAAACGGGGAAACCCGTACTTGTCACGTCACCAGCTACCCCTTGTTCAACCAGTTGGGCGAAATTGTACAGGTCGTGGAGGTGGTCCGGGATATCAGCGAGGAGCTTCGCACCCGTGTCGAAAGCCGCACAAAAGCGATCCAGGAAGATATGACGCGGGTGGTCCAGGAGGACCGCCTGGCATCCCTGGGCCGCCTGGTGGCATCGGTGTGCCACGAGATCAACAATCCCCTTTCCAGCATTCTCACCTTCAACAAGCTGGTTTTGTCCTACATCCGCGACGACACGCTGCCTCCGGAAGGGTTGTCCGGTTTCACGAGCTATCTGGAACTGTCTGTCAAGGAAGCCCTGCGCTGCGGCGAGATCGTTAAGAACCTGCTCAGCTTTGCCCGGCAGAAGAGTATCGAGCCCAATGAAATCGACCTGGTCGAAATGGTTCAAACGATCCTGATGCTCACCTCGCACCAGCTCAACATGGCCGAGGTGGAAACCGAACTGGACCTGCCCGGCCCCCCGTTTACCGCCTGGGGCGACTACGCGCTGATGCAGCAATGCCTGCTGAACCTGATTTTCAATGCCATGGAATCAATGCCCAAAGGCGGGCGAATGACCATCGCGGGCGGATTCGGGCCGGAAGACAAGCAAGTGTGGCTGACCATCGCCGACACCGGCCATGGCATCCCGTCCGACGAGCTGACCCGGATTTTCGACCCCTTCTATTCGACAAAGCAGAACGGCAGGGGGGTCGGCCTGGGCCTCTCCATGGCGTACGGTATTATCCGGGAACACCATGGCAGCGTCGAGGTTCGCAGCGAACCGGATAAGGGCACGGTTTTCAAAATCATTCTGCCGGTGGAGCCTGTGAAATCAGAGCATGCTCATTCAGGGCAGGCTTTTTGGGCCATATACGCGCCGGGTGACGCGAAATAGCGCCTGAAACCCGGCAAAAATAATCATGACCGATTCCCGACAGGAGATTCGCATGGCGAGTCCGATGCACATCATGGTGGTGGATGACGAGGAAACCATTTGCCTGGCGCTGTCCGCCTGGCTGACCAAGGAGGGCTATGCCGTTGAAACGGCCCGCTCCGGGCAGGCGGCGCTGGACATTATGGCGCAGAAGCACTTTGATCTGTACCTGGTGGATTACAAAATGCCCGGCATGGACGGGCTGCAGCTGCTGGCCGAAATCAAGATGCGCCACCCCGACGCATCGGTCATCATGATCACGGCCCACGGATCCATCCAGAGCGCCGTGGAAGCCATGAAGCGGGGTTCCATTGATTACCTGTGCAAACCCTTTGATCCGGAAGAACTTTCCCTGCTGATGGAACGGGTGGCCGCGTCCAAGGCGATACAACAGGCCGAGAGTGCCGAAGCCGACCAGTGGGCCGGACCCCGGGAGCCGTCCTGGGAAGGCATTGTCGGCCAATCAGAGGCCCTGCGTACAGTACTCAACGAAATCGAGGAAGTGGCGCCGACCAATGCGCCGGTACTCATCACCGGCGAAACCGGTACGGGCAAGGACCTGGTGGCCCTCGCGATCCACATGCGAAGCGAGGCGTCCCAAGGGCCGTTCGTGGCTATCAACTGCGGCGCCCAATCCGAAACCCTGCTGGAAAGCGAGCTGTTCGGCCATGAACGGGGCGCCTTTACCGGGGCGGTCAAGGCCCGCCGCGGCCGGCTTGAGATGGCCGGCAACGGCACCCTTTTTCTGGATGAAATCGGCGAGATATCGCCCAAGATGCAGGTCAACCTGCTGCGGGTGCTGGAAGAGAAAAAGTTCTGCCGCCTGGGCGGCAACAAGCCCATTGATATTGACTTCCGCCTGGTCAGCGCCACCCACCGCGACCTGCGCCAGCTGCTGCGTGAAGAACAGTTCCGCGAGGACTTCTTTTATCGCATCAACGTGCTGACCATCCACATCCCGCCCCTGCGCGAGCGATTGGATGACGTACCGGTGCTGGCCGATTTCTTTTTGCAAAAGTATGCCCGTGAGACCGGCAAGCCGGTGGAGGGACTGACCCCCCGGGCGATGGAAATCCTCCTGGGGTATAGCTGGCCCGGAAACGTCCGTGAACTCCGGAATGTCATCGAACGGGTGGTGGTAATCGCACGCGGGCGAATGATCGGTGCCGACGAGCTATCGTTTCTTCATGCTTACGGGGACAGCCGGCGGGTCGGCCCCGCCACCCTCAAGGAAGCGGAAATCCATCACCTTCAACACGCGTTGGAGAGCTGTAACTGGAGCATTACACAAGCGGCAAAAATGCTCGATATCGACCGGGTCACCCTTTCCCGGAAGATGAAGCGCTTTAACATCAAGCGGCCCTGATTCGCATGACCGCCGATACTTCCGCCGATACTTCTGCCGATACCCCCGATGAAGCCCTGCTGGACCTGGTTCCGTACGGCGCAATAGAGCCGCTGGCGCTTTCGGTCGTGGCCGCCAACATCCAGGCCGTAGCCGGTCTTCCGACCCGCATCCAGCCCGCACGGCCCCACCCGGAAGATGCGTTTATTCCCACCCGGTACCAGTTCGATGCCGTTAAAGTCGTAAACGCCTTAGGGGGTGAAAAAGACGGCGCGCGCTTTCGCATGGGCGTCATCCAGCGCGACCTGTGCATCCCCATCCTGACCTACGTATACGGCGAAGCCCAGTTGGGCGGCAGTGCCGCGGTGATCTCCTTCCACCGCCTGCAGCACATCGACCCGAAAGTCTCCTATGAAAGGGGCGCCAAAATCGCCATCCACGAAGCCGGGCACCTCCTCGGACTGGGGCACTGCCGGGAACCCGGCTGCCTGATGCGATTCAGCAAGCAGCTCGAACAGCTCGACTCACTCCCCATTCGATTCTGCCCGGCTTGCGAATATGAAATCGCCCGCCTGCTCAGGAAGGCGGCAAGCAACCGGCTTTAACATTACAGTAAGAATTCTCTTACCAGCCGATCCCAGTCGGCGTTGGGCACGGTGCCGTAAATGTCGCCGACGGCTTCACCACCGCTGGCGGCCAGGCGATAGCCGGCGGTTTCGTCCAGCACGCTGGTCAGCCGCTGCGACTCATCATCCATCCAGGCCATGCTTTCGGTTCCGAAGAGCAGGTTTTTCAGGCTGCGCCGCAGATTGGTGGGTTCAATGACCATGAACCAGCCTTCACCGTAGGGCGAATGGTTCGCCGTATCGGGCTGTCCGGTTAATTTGGCGTTGACCGCCACGACCTTGCCATCCACGGGGCTCAGGGGCTGAGCCGTATGGCGGCCGCGTCCGATCTTGGCCTGGGGGCGGTTCCGGGTGACCACTTCGCCCAGCCGGAGCAGTTCGATTCTGTCCTGGGGGCCCAGCATCCGAAGGGCGAAATCGTCCATGCCCACCCGCACCAGGCCGCCGTACTCAACCCGCGCCCAGGTGTGGCCGGGATGATAGTAGTAGTCCCGGGCAACGTTGAAGCCGGAGGCGCTGTCGAACTGCGGCTCCCCGAGCGGCGTCATCATGTCGGTGTCTTCAAGCATCTGGTCGTAGGGGCATCGCACGCAGTCATAACCATGTCCGCACAGCTTGTATGCCACCCTTCCGGTGAGCATGTGGCGACATTTTCGCTGATTAATCAGCATTTGCATGCGTACCGGCCGGGGATCGCCCGGCGGCTGACCTGCACTGCGGGCGCGCCTTTTAAAATCGTCCTGGACCTTACGGTCGAAATCGCAGCCGAGGCAGTCAAACGCGTTCATGCAGGCAATGGGCTTTGCCACACCGGCGCTGCTCCAGACGCATTGATTATTGGTCATGCCATAGATAAAAGGCTGCCTGGTTTTGGTTTTCTGGGTATTCATACGTGCCTCCTATGTTTAGGGGTTTATACGCGTTGATCGTTTTGACAATATGAGTAGCACGATCCGTGCCAAAAACACGATCAGTGAACCCGGCGGAAGAAACAATTCCGGAAAACACCCGACAACGCCAGGCTCAGCGCCTGCGGACCGGTATGATAGTGGATGGCGCCATTTCGTTTGGCTTCTGCGCTTGATCGCACCGGCCCCCCTTTGCGCTGCAACTTGTTACGCGCGGAATCTCGTCAACGAATAACAGATTGATTTATAATGTTAATATACTTATGATGCATTTTGCAGCCCCTGTGTGGCAATCTGCATCAATCCCCGGCTTGCAGGGGCGGCGAACCACTGGTCATTTGAACCGGAAAGAATACGGTTGACAACATCCGGCAAATTTTTTATTTAAGAGACTTTACGCAGATCCATGAACAAGGCATTATTGAAAGGGCTTGCGGAGAGATGACCGAGCGGCTGAAGGTGCACGCCTGGAAAGCGTGTGTGTCTTAACGGGCACCGAGGGTTCGAATCCCTCTCTCTCCGCCACTCAAACAGTGTTTTTTATACTGTTTATAATAAGACAGTCTCGTAAAAAGTCGCAGCCAGACGACTTTGTAATCACGCCAAGGCGTGACAAGAAGGCCAAGATCAAGGCTTGCGCGATTTTCGAAGAATTGAGCGTACTTAAAGGTACGTGATATTCTTCGGAAATCGCGCGTAACGCAGATATTGGGCTTTTTTCGAAGTCGTCAATAAGGACTGCCTGAAAAACCCACCATTTCCCGCCCCATTCACTCGTCCTTATCGGATATACGGATATGAGCCTTCGATTCAGATACAGGGTCAGATACAGGGTGGCGGATATGGAAAAACGGCCCCTATAGCATCGCACAAGGAAATGCGGATATGGCGTACCTGGTTTTTGCCCGTAAATACCGCCCCCAGACATTTGAAGATGTCGTCGAACAGTCCCATGTCACGACAACGCTTGCCAACGCCTTGACATCCGACCGTCTTGCCCATGCGGTCCTGCTTTCCGGCCCCCGCGGGACGGGGAAGACCACCATCGCCCGGATACTGGCCAAGTGCGTGAACTGCAGCGACGGCCCCACCGCGACGCCCTGCAACCAATGCCGCTCGTGCAGGGAAATAACCGGGGGAAATGCCATCGATGTGTTCGAAATCGACGGGGCCTCCAACAACAAGGTCGAAAACATCCGGGAGCTGCGGGAAAACGCCAAATACATGCCCGCACACAGCCCCTACAAGGTCTACATCATCGACGAAGTGCACATGCTTTCGGATGCGGCCTTCAACGCGCTTTTAAAAATCCTGGAAGAACCACCGGACCACGTGATTTTTATCTTTGCCACGACGGAAGTGCAAAAAATCCCCATCACCATACTCTCCCGGTGCCAGCGCCACGATCTCAGAAGGATCGGCATCGACGCCATTGTGGCGCACCTGGACAAAATATGCAGCGGGGAAGGCATCGACATCAGCGAAAAAGGGTTGTCCGTGGTCGCCCGCGAAGCCGACGGCAGCATCCGGGACGGATTGAGCCTGCTTGACCATGTCGTCACCTGCTCCGAAAAAACCATTACCGATGAACAGGTGGTCGACATCCTTGGGGTTATCGACCGTCAGGTGCTTTTTGATGTATCCGGCGCGCTTTTCTCCGGGGATATGGCAAAAATACTCGACATCTGCGACCTGTTGTACCGGCAGGGACGGCATTTGATGAAATTTTACGCCGAAATGCTCGAACATTTCCGCAATCTCATGGTCATAAAAGACAAAGGACCGTCTTCCCCGGCCCTTTCCGGGGTTGCCGCCCACGAGAAGGGCCTGATGGCCGAACAGGCAAAAATGGTGACCCAACCCTATCTTTTCCAGGTCCTGGACATCCTGTTTGAAGAGGAATGGCGCGTCAAGCAGTCGGTATCTCCCAAGCTTGCGCTTGAAATGACATTTTTCCGGCTTTCGCAGGTCAAGGCGGCATTCTCCTTTGATGAAATCATCGAAAAACTCGAACGGATCAAGACGGGGGAGCCGCCGCCTGCGCCGGCCGAAGGTAAACCACAAACCGGCCCGGATTATGGCGACCCGGATTCTGGCAGCCCGGATCATGGCTCACCGGATCATGGCTCACCGGCAGCGGTTACGACGGAAACAAATTCCGCCGGCACTGTTTCGGATGGTGTTTCGGATTATACGCCTGAAGACACGCCGCAGATGGACGATAACCACCTGTGGGACCGGCTCCGGCAAACCATATGCGACCAGTCACCGTCCCTGGGGGCATGCCTGGCCGGCGGCACATTGGCATACCACCCGCCGGACCGCCTGGTTATCACGATCGACTCGTCCAATCCCAACGTCAATTTATTGAACAAGAAAAAAAACATTGCAGGCATTGAAAAGTATTGTAATGATTTTTTTAAAAAACCGGTCACGGTTTCCATTGACATAAAACAGGCCGAAAAACGCCTGACGAACCAGAAAAAGAGACACCGGGAACTGGAAAAGGAAGCCCGGGCCCACCCGCTGGTCAACACGGCGGTCAAGACGTTCAACGGCAAAATAGAGGATATTAAAATTTTATAGGAGGAATCCGTCCATGAAAAATATGAACAAGCTCATGAAGCAAGCCCAGCAGATGCAGAGCAAAATGACCCAACTCCAGGAGGAAATGGGGGAAAAGACGGTTGAGGCAACCGCCGGCGGCGGCATGGTCAAGGTCGTGGCAAACGGCAAACAGCAGATCCTTTCCATCCAGGTTGAAAAGGAAGTCGTTGACCCGGAAGACGTGGAAATGCTCCAGGACCTTATCGTCGCGGCGGTCAACGAGGCGCTCTCCCGCTCCCAGGCCATGGTGAACGAGGAAATGAACAAGCTGACCGGCGGCATGAACATCCCGGGAATGATGTAACAAGGAAACCGAAACGCCCATGCCGCATTACCCGGAATCGATGAACCGCTTGATCCGCAACCTGTGCAAACTGCCGGGCATCGGTGAAAAATCCGCCGAAAGACTGGCCATGCACCTGCTCCAGGCCCCGGAACCGGACGTTTCCATGCTTGCCGGAAGCATCAGCGAGTTGAAAAAACAAGTCCGGATATGCAGCGACTGCTTTGCCCTGAGCGACCAGGAAAAATGCCGCCTGTGCACGGACCCGGCAAGGGATAAAGGGCTCATTTGCGTCGTGGAAAGTCCGGCGGATATGGCCGCCATCGAAAAATCAGGCGCTTTTAAAGGGGTGTATCACGTCCTGCAGGGGCTGCTTTCACCCATGGACGGCATCGGCCCCGCCGATATCCGGGTTGCCGAACTGGTAAAAAAAGTGGCCGCCGGTACCGCCGGGGAGATCATCATCGCCACCGCCACCAATGTCGAAGGAGAAGCAACGGCAACCCACATCATGAACCAGCTGAAACCCTTTACCGTAAAAGTGACGCGGATCGCATCCGGCGTACCCATGGGCGGCGAACTCAAATACGTGGACCAGGTGACCCTCAGAAAAGCGCTGGAGGCCAGGCATGACTTCTGAAACCGCACTGTCCGGCGCGGACATTTTCAACTGCAAAAATTGCGGTGCATGCTGCCGGGGGTTTGGCGGCACCTATGTCACGCGCAAAAATATCGAAGCGATTGCCGGTTTCCTGAAGACGGATCCCGACCGGGTGCTGAAAACATATTGCCAGGCATCCGGCAGGAAAACCGTTATCGCCCAGAAACCGGACGGATACTGCGTGTTCTGGGATGGAAACTGTACCATCCATCCGGTCAAGCCAAGAATGTGCAGGGCCTGGCCCTTTATCGAAGGCGTTCTTCGGGTGCCGGAAAACTGGCGCATCATGGCCGATTCATGCCCCGGCATAACCCCGGATGTTTCCGAGCCCGCCCTGATCGCCTGCGTCAGACACGAACTTGCCCGGCTTGACAGCCGCAATGCGATCCAATGATAGGCATCTTCGATTCCGGCATAGGCGGGTTGACCGTGGTAAAGGGCATAATGGACACGCTTCCGGGCCATGACATCGTCTATTTCGGCGATACCGCCCGAACCCCTTACGGCACGAAAAGTGCGCGCACCGTCATCGATTACTGTTTGCAAAACACCCGGTTTCTGGTCGACAATGGCGCGAAAATGATCGTGATGGCCTGCAACACCGCATCGAGCGTGGCCACCGAAGCCGTAAGGGAGGCATTTGACGTCCCGGTATACGAGGTGATTTCACCGGCGGTGGACCTTTGCCTTGCGGCGACGAAAAAAGACATCATCGGCGTCATCGGTACCCGCGCGACCATTGCCAGCGGCATCTACGAAAAGAAAATCAAGGAAAAAAATCCCCGTGCGAAAGTCCACTGCGCCCCCTGCCCCCTTTTGGTGCCGCTGGTGGAGGAAGGGTGGTTCAAAAAACCGGAAACGCGGATGATCGTTAAAAAATACCTTCACCCCCTGAAGGTCCGGCAGATCGACACGTTGATTTTAGGATGCACCCACTACCCCGTTATTAAAGATATCATCGCCCACAAAATTGGAAAACGGGTCCGCATCATCGATTCATCCACCGCGATAGCCACTGAAATCAAGGACTACCTTGCCAAACACCCGGATTTTGACAAAAAACTGACCAAAACGCATACAACGCGGTTTTTTGTCTCCGATATCACCCCGCAGTTTCACAAAACGGCCAAAACCATCATTGGATGGAACATAAGGCTTGAAGAGACGGATATGGGCGGTTTTGCCTGAACGCCCGATGCGGGCGAACCGCAGCCCCCGGCAACCGGATGAAGGCGCTACACCGTCCCCCGGTAGTTGGGGCCAACGATCAAAAGGGGGTTGGGCAGGGTCGACTGGATGGTTTCAAGGGTGCTCCCGAAAAGCAGCTGCCGCATAACCCCATGGCCATAGGCGCCCATGATGACCAGGGCGTCATGGGGGACCATGTACAGGCTGTCCGTAAAATCCTTTCCGGAAAACATATGCCAGTGGCTGACCGTTTGTGCAAAAACCCCGGTAAGGGCGTTTTTATCCATTAATTTTTCGTAGTATTTCCTTCCCCGCCGCCCCTCTTCAGCCGTATAAAGGGAAACCGGCATTCCGGACAACCGGTGAAGCCGCACTGCGAGACGAAGGGCATTGACCGCATTGGCCGATCCGCCGAACATCACGGCAATACGGGTAAACGGCTTGAACACGGGGGATGGCATCAGCACCGGGAACGTCGCGGCCTTGAATATTCGCCGGATACGGGGGCCAATGTAACCCCGGCCCACCTTTGCCGAAAGATCGGAGATCGTATCCGGGCATGCCATGAAATTGAAACCGACCGGCACATCCGGCAAGGACGGCGTGGAAAAATGGCGGGGAACAAAAAAACGGGCATGCGGCATTTGCATGTCATCCATCACCGCATTCACCCGATCCCTGGCGGTGCCGGGCGACCGGAGATACGCCTTGTCCAGATCCACCTGGACCACGTCATTTTCGAGGTACAAAAGAAACTTCGTATGCGCCGGGATATACACAAGGGGGGTCAGGTTCATTGTTTTACAGAAATACGCCGTCTGCAAAAGCCGCTCCCGGCCGTGCGGGGTGTTTTTATACACGTGAAACATCTGCATGAAATATGGCCTTTTAATCCGTGACAGTCTCGTAAAAAGTCGCAACCAGACGACTTTGTAAAAAGGCCAAGATCAAGGCTTGCGCGATTTTCGAAGAATTGAGCGTACTTAGCGTACGTGAATGTCGCCGGAAATCGCGCGTAACGCAGATATTGGACTTTTTA
>PUOB01000344.1 GCA_003551985.1 Desulfobacteraceae bacterium
CGAATTTTAATATTTGTCAATATCGATGGCGTCGTTAAAAGTCCCATCTACTGCGTTGCAGCAATTTTTCATCCGCTCAACATACTACATGTATGCCTTCGCGTATGAAAAATTACTGCGCCTTGTATATGGAACTTTTAACTTAGCCATCTGTTCCTTATCTTGTGATTTTTTACGACGCCGTCAATACTTGATAGTCTCGTAAAAAGTCGAATCTGAGATGGCAAAGTAAAAAGATTATATGCGGGCGAATGGTTATTCGCCCCTACGGTGGGACCGGGGGGGTTGTAGGGGCGAAAAAAAATCGCCGGGGTTGATTTTGGGGGTTTTTACGGGTAAAAGAAATGTTTCTTCGAAATATCAAATAGGCTTGGCAAAACATGACCCTCAACGTGGTTGCAATCATCATCCTTGTCGCCCTTGTTGCCGACCTGATCGTGCATACGGCGGCGGACATCGCAAACCTGCGGCAAACCGGAACGCGCCTTCCGGATGCGTTTGACGGATACTACGACGCCGAACGATACCGGATGTCCATGGCCTATACCCGGGCGAATACGCGGTTTAAGTGGGCGTCGTCCGCATTCAGCCTGGCGCTGTTTCTGGGGTTCTGGTTTTTGGGCGGGTTTGCGGTGCTTGACCAGTGGGTTCGTGCGACTTTTGAAGGCGAGGTCCTGCGGGGTGTCGTTTACATCGGGGTTCTGGGGCTGGCCAGGGCCGTTGCTGCACTGCCTTTTTCCGTGTATTCGACATTCGTGATCGAATCGCGCTTCGGGTTCAACAAAACCACGCCCGGGGTGTTTGTGTCCGACACCGTCAAGCAGTTTGTCCTGGCCGTCGTCATCGGCGGGGTTTTGGTGGCTGCGGTTCTGGCGTTTTTCGTGCATGCGGGTGAGCTCGCATGGCTGTACTGCTGGGTGGCATTTGCCCTGTTTATGCTGATCATGCAGTTCGTGGTGCCCACCTGGATCATGCCGCTGTTCAACCGGTTCGAACCCTTGGCGCCCGGCCCCTTGAAAACGGCCATCTACGAATATGCCCGGAAAATCAATTTTCCCCTGAAAAATATTTACGTCATGGACGGGTCAAAGCGCTCCGGTAAAGCCAACGCGTTTTTTGCCGGGTTCGGGCGCAGCCGGAAAATCGTGCTGTTTGACACTTTGGTGGAAAATCACACCGTGCCCGAGCTGGTTGCGGTGCTGGCCCATGAAATGGGGCATTACAAGAAAAAACATGTATTGATGATGCTGATTATGGGCATTGCCCAGGCCGGGCTGCTTTTTTACCTCTTATCCATTTTTATTACCTCACCCATGCTGGCGGAAGCCTTTTTCCTGGCGGATGCGTCGGTGTATGCGGGCCTGGTGTTTTTCGCAATTCTGTACTCGCCCATCGACATGGTGATCAGCCTGTTCTTCCAGGCCCTGTCCAGGCGCAACGAATACGAGGCGGACCGGTTTGCCGCAGAAACGACAAGTGATCCCGAGGCCATGAAAACCGCGCTCAAAAAGCTGGCCGCACACAACCTGGCCAACCTCAACCCCCACCCGGTTTATGTTTTTTTAAATTATTCGCACCCGCCGATAACGGCGCGGTTGGCGGCCATTGACGAGGCGGGGGCCGGGAGCCGGCGTTGAAAGGGCGAATGGTTATTCGCCCCTACGGACGGGCGGTGATGGTATTGTACGGGCGAAAGATTTTTCGCCCGTACGGGGGAACGGCGAGGCGTTTGCGGGGGTGAAAGATTTTTCGCCCGCACGGCGCCATTTATGCCGGGTAGCCGGTGATTTCTCGGATGTGTTTGTAGAGCGGCTTCATGCGGTCGTACATTTTCAGGTATACTTTCTTGTATAATTCGTCATAGAGGCGGTGGTTCTCAGGGATGGGGTCAAAGGTGTCGCCCGTATGCGTCATGGCGTTTATGGCGCGGTCGTAGTCCGGGTGCAGCCCGAGCCCCACGGCCGCGTTGATGGCGGCGCCGAGCCCGGATGTCTCGTAGAGGTGCGGCCTGGAGGTGGGGAGGTTGAAAATGTCGGCCGTTACCTGCATGGCGTTTCGGCTCTGGGAGCCGCCCCCGGAGACCCGGAGTTGTTTAAGGGGGATTTTCGTGCGTTTTTCAATGCGCTCCCCGCCTTCGCGCAGGGCGTAGGCAAGCCCTTCCAGGATCGACCGGTAGATGTGCCCCCGTGTATGGATATCCCCGAATCCGATAATGCTCCCCTTGGCCTCCGGGCCGGGGAATGAAATCCCGGGTGTCCAGTAGGGCTGGAGCATGAGCCCGGAGCACCCCGGCGGAATGTCGTCGATGAGCCGGTCGAACAGGATTTCGGCATCGATTCCCATTTGATCGGCTTTTTGCTTTTCCTGCTGTCCGAATTCTTTCGTAAACCAGCTGACCATCCAGAAACCCCTGAAAATCTGAACCTCCAGGGAGTAGTTTCCCGGCACCGAAGAGGGGTAGGGGGGCATCAGAAACACCGGTTCCACGTATTTTTCATGGGTCACGTTGATGGTGGCGGTGGTCCCGTAGCTGATGCATCCGGTATCCGTGGACAGGCTTCCGGACCCGATGACCTCGCA
>PUOB01000382.1 GCA_003551985.1 Desulfobacteraceae bacterium
TGTGCTTCCGGGTAATATGAGGGCCTTTGGGGCGGCATTATCGATTTGCCATGAAACGCCATAAGCCACTCATTGAACCCTGCTGAACCATTGGCCAACTCTGAAACCTGGACGGTAAGTCCATCGGACAAAGTAAATACCCCCCGGTCAAAAAGCTTGTGATGCATTGAACACAATGCGATGCCGTTGGTTTCATCGTCCGGGCCGCCGGCCTGGTGCCATTTTATGTGGGCGGCTTCCACAGCAACCAGCGTGTGGCCGAGCCTTACATTGAAGCCGCATACCGCGCACCTGTATTCATAAGCGCAAAGTATGCGATCCCGGAATCGGGGGTCCCGGGCTCTGCCTGGTGCTGCAGCCGCTTCGATATCAATCCCCACGGCCTGGAGGATATCCTCGTGAACGGTGGATGGAAAACTGGCTTCCAAAAGCGTGACGGCTATCTCTCCCAGCAGTTTCTTGTCCCGGAAAACAGCGTCGTAAACCTCTTTTTTGAAACCGCCATTTACATTGCACTTGAGCAGTTCGGCCCTGGAAGGGCTACTGCCGGCTTTTCGCTTTTTTAAGTTGTCAGCATTTTGCAGCTCCCAAATACCGTCGCTTTGCAGATGCCAGAAGGGGTATTCCGGGTGGAAACTTTTGCGGGGCGGACCGAAGTCGGCTATGAGCTGCTTGACATCTTTTTCAATTTCAACGTAAGGCATCAGGCGAGGTTTGCCCTGCTGATACCTGCCCATGGCGTATAAAAGCAGCAGCGGCTTGTGCGGCGCTCTCTGACCGCCGGATTTCCACACATTGAGATTTTGAAAGCGCTGCCTGATCTTTTCTTCTTCCATGGGGATATACTATTTTGGCCAATGAGCGTTATTAAAATTAATCTAATTTTACAGATTATCAGGAATTTGTAAAGGCAAAGACAAAACCTTTTGCGGGAAAAACAGGAAATGAGTCAATTCAGCGGGGGGATTGCATGCTGGTGCACTGGAAAGCGCAGTCGGAAGCTCCTTTAAACGGCGCCGGCCATTTTCCGGATCAGGTGGTTCTCAAAGCAATACGGAACAAACAAATGCTGCCGGGCCCTGGTAATGGCCACGCAGGCGAGCCGGTCGATCTGATCCTGGGTCCAGCGCCCCGGCTCCAACCAGTCCAGGCCGATGACAAATACGCATGCGTAATCGAATCCTTTTACGCTGTGGATGGTCGAGATGGCGACCTTGTTCGTGGTGATGTCATAGGACTGCTTGGCGCGGAAATCCTCGGATATCCAATGGTGCAGGATGCCTCTGCTTTCCATGGCAGACCCCAGAAGATGGGGCACGTGGACGCCTGGCAGGCGGTCCGGGGCTTTCATGGCATAGAGGACGGCGATTTCAGATAAGGGATAGCCCTGCGTGTCTGCAAGCTGCCGGATCTTGTCGGCTACATAGGCCGGGATTTCATGGAAGTTTGAAAAAGCGGTTATTTCCGGAGGGGGGCCCTGGAACGTGCCGAATGTGTCCGGGAACAACTGTAGCTGTTCGTCGGATGCGGTTTCGTCCGACGATTTTTGGGTGCAGGACAAGGATTCCGCCAGGTCCGTGATCTGCTTTGTGTTGCGATATGCCCAGGACAGCCGGTGCACCCTTCCCCGGGCCTGGATGCCGACCGCTTTCCATGACCGGGGGCGTTCATAGATATCCTGCTGCGCGTCCAATGTCATGGTGAAGTGGTTGGTCCAGGGGTTAAGCAGGGGCATGACCACCCGCAGCATGTCGTCTGAAAAATCCTGTCCCTCATCAATGAAAACCGCATCATAGCGGACGGGATAATCCGGGAGCTTTTCCTGGGCGGACTGGATGACGCGTTCATAGTAGTCCTGATTTTCGTTTTCGTATTTCACGTCTTCGCCGCAGATCCTGGCGCACAACTGGAAAAAGTGCATCACCTCGACCCCGTCGTCGCCCAGGGGCACCTGTTTGTCCGATAGAAGGCGCTTGATGAAATTGACGAGGGTGACGTTGTAGCACACAAAAAGAACCCGGCGGACATCCGGGATGTACTGCCGCAGCAGGGCCGCGCGATGAACCAGGATCAATGTTTTCCCGCTGCCCGAAGGCCCGGTGATGAGGCGGTGGCCGGGGCCGTATTGGCGGGCGATGCTTTCCTGGTGCTTGTCTAATATCTTTAAATGCCTTGCGTCTTCTGCCTTATTCCGGTGCTCCGCCCTGCTGGGGAGATCTATGCGAACCACGGGGAACAGCAGCTGCTTGAGGTGGGTCAGCTCATTTTGGGTAATGCTGAAATCAAACAAGGGGGAAAACATCTGATTCATGTTGTCCTGGAAGCATCGGCCGGACGGGTCCGAGCAGATGGGGGACTGGGGGTGGAGGTCGTCCCAGAAGAAAACCTTGTCTGCGGGAATGACCTTGTCCAGTGACTTTTGCCGGTATTCGTGCTTGTTGATGTACGGGAAAACGACGCCGTAGCTCACGGGTATTTTGACATTCCCGTGGGAATGGCCCTGCTTTGACACCAGGCGGCCGTCCTTTTTGATCTTGTCCATGATCCGGTAAATATAGTCGCGCGCCTGCTGGAGGGGGTTTCTGCGCTTTTGGGTGCTGCCGCTGATTTGCAGGATGAAGTGCTGGGGGTCGGCGGAAACCACTTGCTCCAGGTCCCAGTCTTTCACTTCAAAGATGACCAGGCCGAATTGGCTTGAGTAGATGATAAAGTCTGGCTCGTGTCCCTGGATGTCCGGGAGGTACCATGCGATGTAATGGTGGTCCGGCTTGGCAACGGCCTGGAGGAACCGGTAAAAGGTGCCTTCGCCGGCGGTCGAGAAATCCGCTGTTTCGTCAGGGATCATGATGGCCATGGCAGCTCCTTGTCTAATTGCATACGCAATGCGGTCTTAACCGCCGCCCTTATACGGGTGCTTATTCCCCTTTCCCAGGCGCTGCCACAACTCCTTCATTTCCGGCAGCAGGCCCTATTATTTATCGGAGGGTTGGTTCCTCAGAGATTTACCCTGCCTGCCTCTATCTATTTTCATTTTAAGCCATGCAACCACAGGCTCAACCGGAACCCTTCTGCCATCAAAAAACTGGTCGGTTTCCTCGTTGTAAAAAATCCGATATTCTCCTGAATTCAAACGTATTTGCAAAATTGAAATATTAAGGCCTTCAACGCCGCCCATCACTTCTTTCAACCGTCTCTTTTGGGTTTCACCGGGCGCAATGAAATTGTTAAGCGAGGTTTTAGTTTCAATTATATACGGCATACTGTCCTTGAATGCAAAGAAATCAAAAGGCGGGTTATGAAAGCCTGCGGCCGCATTGGCGTTTTCAATACCGCTGAAGCCCTCATAGTTAAGGCATACCAGGGAGAAATGTATAAGTTGCCATGGGCCGGAGTTTTCGCTGAGAAGCAGGTTTTTTAGAACACAAATTGCATTATGAAAGTTTCTGGAAAATGCTGCCCATATTTATTTCCTTTCCCGGCAACAATGGTTGTCACGTAAGAAACGTGACCTGTCAGTGAAATCTGTGGTATTTGTGTTGACAGTATACCTTTATGGGGTATATTTATTTGGTATGGGCTGGGTTGTTGAGTTTACAAACAGGTCACGAAAACAGAAAGAGAAGCTGCCGCGCAGAGTACAAACCGTGTTGTTTCAGTTGGTGAAAGAAATCGAAACGTCGGGGCCTGTGAGGGGCAGTTGGCCCAACTATAGCAAATTGTCCGCCGGAGTGCATCATTGCCACTTAATAAAGGGAAAGTCAACGTATGTTGCTGTTTGGCAGGAAGCGGAAGGTAAAATCCGGGTTGTGGAGGTAATTTATGCCGGAAGCCACGAAAAAGCGCCGTACTAATGATGAAGTCGTGACCTTGACTTTGCGCGTCAGGAGGCGAAATGTATCCAGGATTCAGGAGTATGCAAGGGCTGTTGAGTCTGATGAAGAACGTACATATTCGGTCAAGGAAGTGTTTCCTGAATATAACGGGAAAGAACAGCAGGCAGCCCTGCGGGCCTACCGCATTCGTGAAGGATTTACGCAGAAACAATTGTCCGACTTGACAGGTATTCCACAGCGCCACATCAGTGAAATGGAAAACGGCAAGCGCGGCATTGGGAAAGAGCGGGCCCGTAAATTGGCGGATGTATTGCACGTAGGGGATTATCGGTTTTTGATGTAGGGCTGAAAACACCGTTTTCCTGGATGCGATTATTGTACGCTTCGACCACATTCATTGTTCCGGCCCGCCGTTGCCCTGTATTCATTGTAATAAACATGAAAATGAGGCGGCGGATGCCCGCCGGGCGCATAATACATTCTGACAATTATCCGGAAAACATAGCAACAGTGGGCATTTTTCCTGATCCTGTTTGTGAGCGATCGGGGAACTCGACTTTTTCGGAACTGATTCCGGAAAAGTCTTGACTTTTTCGGAGTGTATGTCAGAATAGTCGGCATGGAACGCTACCTGAAAAACTTTATTCTTGAAGATCTGCATCGGAAAGTCATTTTGGTTACCGGGCCTCGACAGGCGGGCAAAACCACCCTGGCGAAAACGCTGGCCGAAAATTTTGATTATCTGAATTATGACAATGCCGAGCACCGCCTCAGCCTGTTGAAAAAAACCTGGGACCGCGCCAGGGACCTGGTCATTTTTGATGAGCTTCACAAACTGAAAAACTGGAAGTCATGGCTCAAGGGTGTTTACGACACCGAGGGAATCCCTCCGGCCCTGGTTGTCACGGGCAGCGCCAGACTGGACACCTATCGCAAGGTGGGCGATTCCCTGGCAGGCCGGTTTTTTCAGTTTCGCCTTCACCCCCTTGATTTAAAGGAAATCAAAACCTTCCTGAATCCCGGCAATCTTGACGACGCCTGCAATACCCTCCTTGCCGTGGGCGGATTTCCGGAACCGTTTCTTGAGGGCAGTCAACGGTTTTATAACCGCTGGAAAAAATCCCATCTGGATATCATTGTCAAGCAGGACATGATTGATCTCGAGAATATTCAACAGATATCGGCCATTGAAACCCTGATAGAGCTGTTGAAAAAAAATGTCGGGACGCCGGTTTCCTACAGTTCCCTGGCCGGTGATTTGCAGTGTTCCGATAAGACCATCAAGCGCTGGCTGGGGATACTGGAAAACATGTATGTCATCTTTCGGGTGCCGCCTTTTCATGCCAACATCGCCCGGGCCATCCTGAAAGCCCCCAAATTCTATTTCTACGATACCGGCCAGGTCACGGGAGACCCGGGCGCCAAACTGGAAAATCTGGTGGCATGCGCTCTTTTAAAAGAAATCCACTTCAAGGCGGACTGTTTTGGAGAAAACTTGCGTCTCTGCTATGTCAAAAACAAAGACGGCCGGGAAATTGATTTTCTGCTGGTCCGGTCCGGAATCCCGGAGCTGATGGTCGAAGTGAAATGGCGGGATGATACCATCAGTTCCAATTTTAAACTTTTTGAAAGATTCATGCCGGATGTCCGTAAAATTCAACTGGTCAAGGAATTGAAAAAAGAAAAAACATATCCCGACGGAGCGGAAATCCGCCGGGTTTGCGACTGGCTGGCGCATCTGGATTTATAAAATGATTATCATGAATCAACGCTTTCAGCCCATATGATGGCCATGACCGGGATCCTTTTTCATCGGAAGCACCGAATTCATTCTATACTTTCCGCTGTCCCACCTGGACCAGCGCACCCGCGATGGGCAGATGCACAAGCAGTGCGAGCGGTTTTGCGCCGGTCGCCTTTTCCAGGCAGTGCGCGTAGACGTTTAACTGGGGCACAAAATCCACGCAGTGGTGCCTGATTTTGTCGAAACCACCCTGGTATGACTTGTGGTCGACAATAACGCATCCTGCCGGTGTTTGCCACATCAGGTCGATCCATCCTGAAGCGCTTTGGCCGCCCAGCCGGAGGTGAATCGGGTGTTCCCGCAGGGGTGTGCCTTGTCCGTAATGGTCAGCAAGGTGCTTGTACAGGCGGTCACTTGCTGAAACCAGGTCTTTCGGGTCAATGCCGGAGACCTGCCATCTCTGGCATATCTCACGCGCCATGGACAGACGGTCTTGTTCAGGATAGCCGGTGTCATCCCATGCAAAATAGGTGTGCAGGGCTTCGCCAAGGTCATTGACATCCGGGACGCCGGATATGGGTATGCGTGGGCCTAAGCGAAGAGGTTCTTGGACCAGTATTTCGTCATTTTCATGCGTTGCCGCCATGCTCGGGCGAAAACGGGCCGGCAAAAAGGCCGGCAGCGGGTGAGGCAGGGGCTGGCTGCCATAACATTCTTCCTGATGGTCTGCGACGGGATCGGTTTGGGGGGCCGGCTTTTTAAACGTTGCCGGAAATGGTTTGCCCAGGCATGTAAGGGATTCATTTTCGCCTTTGGTGATCTCGATGACCGGGTTCTGGTTTTCGTCTTTGAGCATGTCCAACCAGTCCTGCCCCTTGTTATCCCGGACGGCCAGGCACATGTAATCCCGGGCCCGGGTCATGCCCACATACATGAGCCGCGTTTCCTCGGACCAGAAAGCCGCCTCTGCCTGGGCCATTTCCGGGGTGGCGGCCACGCGTTGATCAAGGCCAACGTCCTTTTGCTGAGATCCGTAAGGCCAGGGCCAGAACCGGATCCAGCGTCCCTCAAGGGGGTTGGATGGGTCAAAGCCGCTCTCCCGGGGGATCACGCGGATGTCAAAGGGAGATACGGCTTTGGTCCATTCCAGTTCGCAAAGAACGACCAGGGGCCATTCCAGCCCCTTGGCCTTGTGATAGGTGAGCACGTTCACCGCGTGCTCATCCGCGCCTTCACCCTGGAGGTCGAGTCTGCTGCCGGCCACTTCCTGGACCAGGTAGGTGACAAGGCCGGCGGCCGTGGCGGCGTTTCGCCGGGAAAGGCAGATCTGCTCGTAATTCCGGGCAAGGCCCCGCAGTGCATCCAGGTTGGCAAGCCTGGCCTCGGCGCGGCCCCAGCGGCAGGCGATGGTGTCTGCGCCAGCGGTGGTGATGCCCAGGTCCATGGTTTCGCCGGGGGTGAGGTCGATGAGCATGGGGCGGCCGGCATCCAGAGCGGCAAGCAGGGGGTGTTCTTTCAGAAAGACGCCTTCCGTATCGGTGAGCCATTGCATGAGCCAGTCCGGCTCGTTGCCCAGGTGAAGCAGTTCGGCTGCGGCAAGGGTGTCTTTGGGGTCCACGAGGTATCTGAGCGCGGCCATGGCAAACACAGCCTCCGGGGTGGACAGGAGCCCTTGGCGCCGGGTGGCGGCGCGAATGCCGATTTTTTCCAGGGCATCGGCAATTTTAAGGCAAACCGCGTTTCTGCGGCACAATATGGTGATATCCGCACCGCGCAGGGGGCGAAGCGCTCCTGTTACAGCGTCTGCCACGGGATAGGCATCAGGCTCGCAGAGAAGGGACGAGACCCCGGCGGCAATGCAGGCATAATATTCAGGCAGTTTTCTGCAGTCAATCTTCCAGATTTCAAGCGGGTCGGGCTGCCCGGGGTATTCCTGTTTGTTGGGGGAGAGGCGCACCCGCTCTTCGGGTATGCCTGCAGCGCCAAAAACCGGCGTAAAAACGGCATTGGTGAATGCCAGAAGGCCTGGCCGGGAGCGCCAATTGCCGGACAGAACGCCCGGTGCACGGTCCTGTAAAAGGGATTCAATGGCCGTATCCATGAGCAGCGGGTCCGTGCCCCGAAAGCCGTAAATGGCCTGCTTCTGGTCGCCGATCCAGACGGATCGGTCCACGCAGCTGGCCAGCCGGAGAAACACGGCCAGCTCGATCGGGCTGGTGTCCTGGAATTCATCCACAAAGACGATGTCGAGAAATTCGGTCAGACGTTCACGCACATCATCGCGCCAAAGGGTTGAATAAGTGAGAAATTCCTGGTCCACGTAATCGATGAGGCCTTCACGGCGCTTGTAGTCGGCAAAGGCGGTCATGGCTGCGGCGGCGCAGTCGAACATCTTGCGGATGAACTGCTCCAGGTCCCGGCAAAGGCTGGGGTGCGCCGGGTGCACGCTTGCCGCCTGGTTAACCGGAGCAACCGTTTCCCGGCTTGCCTTGGCCGGGGTGAGCTTGGAGAGCCGCGCCCAGTCCTGCCAGGTGAGCCGGCCGCCCCCGCGTATCGTTGCCTGGGCGGCGGCCAGGACATCAATGGCGTCTTGGGTTTTTTTGGTCCCGTCCCCACCGGATTTGAGCGCTGCCAAGGCGCGTTTCACGGCCTGGTGCAGTTGTTGGTCGAGCGGGTCGGCCTGGTCGGGAGGGAGCGGCTCGGGGAGCACTTTTTTTAGCCCCTGCCAGGACTTTTCCGCACAGTGGGTCATTGCGGCGGAATCGATGGCGTTGGCCCGGGCCTGGGCAATGAGCTTTCGCACGTCGTCAGCCCAGTTGGACTGCCCCAGCCGGTGCGCAAGGGGTTCGAGCAGTGGGGCATACTGGTCCAGGACCGGGTCTGCGGCGATTTTGAAAACATTGGCTTCCTCGGTTTCCGGTATGATTTCCTGGGTGGGGCTCAAGCCGGCTTCAAAGGCGAAATCCCTCAAGAGCCGCCCGCACACCGAGTTGACCGTGCCGACATAACCGTCCAAGACGCCATGGGCCGCTTCCTGGAGATTTTTTTCCAGGAGATTGAGGCGTACCCGGGCGATGAGCTCCGAAGCCGCCTTGCGGGTGAATGTGGTAGCCAGGATCCCTTCGGGACGTATGCCGTTCTCGATGGCCTTTTCAAGCTCTTCGGTGAGACGGGTGGTCTTGCCCGAACCCGCGCTTGCAGAGATGATTTCAATGCCGGCCATCATATGCCCTCCTCCTGGTGAACCCCGCAAAGCATACCGTATTCGCAGAAACGGCAAGTCTTGGCATTGCCGTCAGCATCCGCTTCCGCCCCAGGCGCCTTGGCAACACCGCTTTGAAGCGCCTTCATATTGTCTGTGCTGGTTGCCACAATGTTGTCCCAGACAGCCGTCAATGACGGCCCGGCTGTTGCCGCCTGGCCTGGGAAGCAAGACACGTCCAGGGCCAGAAGCTCCTTCTGGGCGAGCATATAATAGCCGGCGGAAGGTGAGGGTGACTCATCGGCGCCCAGCAGCCAGGCATAGGTGGCCAGCTGGACGGCATCCCCGTTTCGTATTTCCTCGCGCCTGTACTTGCTGGTCATCGCCCACTTCAAGTCCATGACGACGGTGGCGCCGGCAGGGTCTTTTACAAGCAGGTCGAGGATGCCGTTGACCCGGACGCCCATCCGGCTGTTCACCCGGCTGAAGGGTTTTTCCGTGCCGTCCACCGACAGGGCGCTGTCCTGGAGAAGCCGGACCAGCGCTGACGCCGCTTCGGCAATGTTTTCGCGATATCGCTGCCGCTCAACGGCCCGGCCCGGCTGCAGCCATTCTGCGGCAATCTGCGGGAGCAGGTGTTCATATATGGCCGCGGCCTTTTCCCTGGCCTCTAAAGGCGTCAAGGGGCCGGATGCGTTGAGAAGCCTTTCCACCACGGCATGGGCCAGGATGCCGGCCAGCCGGAGGTCCTGGGGAAGGGACAGCAAGGCCCCTTTCCTGATCCTGGCGTGGTAGGTCAACACCCAGGCCAGGGGGCAGTTGACCAGCTTTTCAAGGCTCGATGCGGATTCTGCATCACGGAAGCAAACCGCGTTGGACGGGATTGCCCACTCCCATGCGGCTGCGGGCAGTTGCAGGGGCGCCTTTTCGACCCGTTTTACGACCCTGGCGTCGGGGGCGGCGCCGAAGGGCAGTTCGGGGCGGCTGCGCAGGGCCCCGGCATCCAGAATGACCCGCTGTTCATCCGCAGCACTATGCAATACCGCCTGCCTGATTTCTTCCCAAAGGGGGTGCGGGCTTGCCGGCTCGGCTGCTTCGGTTCGGTAGGTGACAAGCATGAGGCGATTTTTGGCCATCATCACCGGGCGCTGCCAGAGAATGGCTTCCCGGCGGCGCTTTTCCCTCGGTTCTTCCATGCGGACGCCGGCGGCGGCAAGCGCTTTTTGTTCGGAGCGGGTCCAGATGTGGGGTGTGTGGCGGCCGGGAGAATCGACAAAACCCCACCAGATAACGGTGTCGGCAGGGCCCCGGACCTGGCCCGGCGTTTTCACGGTGTGCCAGGTGGCGGCCTCGGCCCCGGATCCCGGGGCGGCGCCGGAAAACTGAAACACCTCGTCGACCATGCGGTTCAACTGCGCCCGGGTGATCCGCTCCAGGTTCGACGCTTTGACCGCTGCTTCCAGTTCCATGGCCTGCTCCATTGCCTGGAGCAGCAAAGGGTCGCCCTCGTGACCGCCCTTTACCGTGACCAGGCGGGCCACCCTGGCGCATATCTTCAGAGCGGCCTGGGCGGGCATGCCCTCGTCCGGGTCGAAGCGTTCCAGTCCCAGCCAGAAGTCCAGGTTTTCCTCGAAGGCCTTTCGTTTTTTGGCTGCCCTCTGGGGTGAAAGCGCCTCTTTTTCAAGCCGCTCCTGTTCATGGGCAACCGCTTGGGCGCGGGCCTCGTGCCAGGACGTGCCACCGATACCGGGGCGGTCTTTGAGGGCTTGCACAAAATACCACCCTGCCCGCCTGGGTACCGGGGAATACGGCAGGGTCAGGATCTCGAGAAGGAGGTGCGGGTTGACGGGTCTCCAGGCATTTTCTATGGCCAGCAGCAGGACCTGCAGTGCCGCCCGCCAGCGGGAGCGGGAATCCGTGCCGAGGCGCGGCAGGCCCATACGGTGCAAGGATTCATCCAAAAGGCGGCTGCCCATGGACTTGACCAGGACCACCCCGCTGTTGGACGCCTTGTCTGCGGCCAGCCACTCGGCCAGTGCCTCGGCGGCATCCGCCTCGGTCTGCCCCACCACAAGCATGAGGCTGCCGTCGCCGGCAATCGACTGGCCGGATTTGCGGGCATTGCCGAGACACCCCTGGAGCCGGCCTAAATCGCCGGCAGCCCGCACGGCCTGGGCGCCGGAAAATACGCATTCGGCAAAGGTGCAGTCGATCCTGGCTGCGGCCATGGAGAAAAAGAGGTTTTGCCACGGCCAGGGCCAGTATTTTTCCGGCTCGGATATGAACACGCGGTCAATGCCGGTTCCGGGGGATTCCTGGAGGCTTTTGCACACGGCCCGGAGCCGTTCTCCAAGGCCGGGCGACAGCCGGTTTGCCGCTTCGGCCTCCACGGCCGCCAAATCGGCAAGGCGACGGGGGGCGTCAGCGGGAATTGTTTTGTCCCAGCCGGACATGACCAGCTTATCCCGCCATGTCAAAAGTTCCCTGGCCGTTGACCAGGCGTCTGCGGCAAATGACAGAGAATAGAACCGGCGCCCGTCATCTGCCGCCCTGAGGCTGTCCAGGTACTGGCCAACCCGCACGGCCGGGCGCATTTTCGGCCCTTTCAGGCCCAGGCGGGTCTCCAGCACGGAAAGGAGGCCCGTGGGGCCGAGCACGGCTTTGCCCGAAACAGCATCCTGTGCTTGCAGGGCGTCTATACTTGACAACGCATCCGGGTATGCGCCGGTATCAAAGTCATAGCCGAGTATGATATCCATTCGAGCCTCCAGGTCGGGAGTTCGGGTCGGGACTTCGGGTCAAACCGATTACAAAACCTCCCACTTGCCGGTTGTGGGGTTTTTGTATTTCATGCCAGTGCAGTCTGTTTCTGCCAGTGCCCAGTGGAGCGGGTCAAAAATGCTGCCTTCCTCGGTGCCATGGAACCATGATTCAGAAATACGGCCCTCGTAGTTTACATTGCCGTTTTCGTCGCAGAGCTTGAAAGCAATGGTTTTATTGCGGGCAAGGTCTTCTTTGATGTGCCCCTGGCCGACGCCGACATGGCTTTTGATGCCGAGTGCAAACATCGAGAACTTGTGCAAATGATCCTTGGTTATGACCCAACCACCCATCATTTATTCTTCTTTTTTGGTTACGCGCATCAACATCGACCCAGTTCTTTTGCCATGCCCCCAGGAAAAGACCCTTGTTTATGCATTAGCGCTAATTTCCGAATGCGATAAAAATATTATAGAATATTAATAACTTGTTTGATAGTATACGGTCAA
>PUOB01000263.1 GCA_003551985.1 Desulfobacteraceae bacterium
TATCTATCTGCAGCCGCCGGTAAGCGGTGTGCGGGTGCTGGATTTTCACAAGGCCGAAAAAATTTATGAACAGGCCGAACCCATAAAAGACGAGCTCAAGCGGAAACTCGAAAAGATATACGGCTGAATCTCTCCCGATGCGCTACAGGCTGATCACGGCGGCGTCGCAGGACAGGTGGATCAGCTCGGCCGCAGTCCCCATCCTTGCCCCCTCGATCAGGTCCGCCTCGGTAATCCGCCTGGATTCCGCGCACGGCTTGCAAGTCAGGATCGCTACGCCGTGGGACTGGAGGTAGGCCAGGTGGTCGTCTGCCGCATCCCCCGTGGCCGCCTTGACATTGTCCGCCAATCCTTGTTTTGCCAGGTATACGGCTTCGTCCAAAAGAAATACCGTAACATTCTTTCCTTCCTTGTGCGCCACCATGGCCATGAAAAGGGCTCTCGTGCTCCGGTTCGGATTATCCGTGCCGCATGAAAGGGCGACAACCACATTGTCCGTCATCTCAGCCTCCATTTTTCTCTGTTTACAGGATGTTTGGTTTTTCGGGTATTTTTACCCATTATTTTCTGAAAATCAAGTCCCGGATAACTTCGTATAAAACGTAATATCCGCGACGCGCACGTTCGATTCCACAAAATTCGTTCTGCGCCGATCTTTTTGCTTGACATCCGGATGCGGGAAAAAATATAGTTTACCAAGTCGACTGTCGACGGTCGACTTGGTAAACAGCGTTTTATACGCGAAATTTTTTTCCAGGGGAGGAACCCGCCATGAATTCGCCTAAAACCGAATTTGATGTCATCGTTGTCGGCAGCGGCCCGGGAGGGGCGAGCGTTGCCCGTGATTTGTCCCGCCGGGGGAAAAAAGTGCTCATCCTGGAGTGGGGGGACTATGATCCGGTAAAAGGCAGTGTCGCCCAATTTATCCAGCGTGCCGCCATACCCGGTAAAAGCATGTATGTAACCGGACAGATGCTGAGCCTTGTACGGGCTATTACCGCGGGCGGCAGTTCACTGATCTATTGCGCCACGGCATTTGATCCGCCTGTTGACATGCTCAAGGCCCATGGGGTGGATATTTCAGCAGAAGCCGCGGAGATCAGAAACGATGTCCCCATCGGGCCGCTTTCCGATTCGCTTATGGCGGACGGTCCGCAACGGTTTCTGGAAAGTGCCCTGGCGCTCGGATACGATGCGCACCGCATGAACAAGTTTATTTTTCAGGACAAGTGCCGCGCCCAATGCCAGCTTTGCTTCTATGGTTGCCCCCACGGCGCCAAGTGGAACGCGCGTCATTTTATTGCCGAAGCCCTGGAAAGCGGCGCAAAAATGGTCAACTACGCCAGGGTGGGGCGGGTTCTCATTGAAAATGGGCAGGCGGTCGGCGTCGAATACCGGCACAACCGGAAAACGTTTCGGGCGTATGCGTCCAAAATTGTTGTCGCCGCCGGGGGGATCGGCTCCCCGCTGATCCTGCGGCAAAGCGGCATCCGCGGTACCGGCCGCAATTTCTTTATCGACCCCCTGTTATACGTATACGGCCGAATCAAGGGTCTGGGCACCGGCAAATCCATCCCCATGAGCGCGGGCGTCCACTTTCCGGATGACGGCATCGTTATGACGGATTTCAACATGCCGCATCTCATGAAGATTCTTTTGGACCTGGAAGTTCTCAAAGTCCGGCAGACATTTGCCTATGCGGATGTTCTGCCCATCATGATCAAGATTCGCGATGATCTGGGCGGTGAAATCACCCAAAGCGGATGGGTGAAAAAACCCCTGAGCCGGCAGGACAGGCTTCGCCTGGCAAAGGGCGCGGATCACGCCCGGCGGATCCTGGCCAATGCGGGCGCAACCGATATATACCGCGGATGGCTTTTTGCCTCTCACCCGGGCGGAACCGTGAAAATCGGCGAGCACGTGGATACCGACCTCAAAACCATGTACGACAATCTTTATGTGTGCGACTGTTCGGTAATCCCCGAAGAGTGGGGCCTGCCGCCGACATGGACGCTTCTGGCCCTTGGCCGGCGGCTGGCCAAACACCTGGCGGCCGAAGACAGGGCGGGCCGGAAAAAAGGTTTTCAGCCGGTGGTATTGAGGCCCAGGGAAGATGAAAGAAGAGAACTTTCGGCAGGGGCCTTCTGAGACCCGGCCATATAGACAGGCTTTTGGGAAAAGGATCGTTTTCATGAGCGAAAAGCAAACTCCAATCAATCATCGCATTGAAGATAATGGCGCCGGCGCGGCGGTTTTGCAAAAGGTTCTCAATACCCGGGAGGTCCGGCAGTTTCTGGCCGCTGTTTTGCCCGGGGTGTTGACGGTTTATGCCGGCAAAAGCCGCTTCAGAAAAGTTGTGTCCCGGATGGCGGGGCGGCATTTGTCCAAAAACCTCTCACCGGCAAAAGATGCCGGTGAAAGCCCCGCTATGGAAACGCTTTTTGAGGATGAAACCGTTGTCCGGGAGGCGGCCAGGGCCCTGCCGGAGCTCGCAAACGCCTTTTTGGGTGTTGCGGATGCGGCCGCCGCAACCGTGGAAGGTCTTGAAGCGGACGAAAAAAAAGCGTTGTTCGAAAA
>PUOB01000319.1 GCA_003551985.1 Desulfobacteraceae bacterium
AATCTTGCAGATTATGGTTCACACCTTGACAGGGGTATTGCGAGCGATGGATGGACGAAAACCAATTTTTCGTTCAGCCACTACTTGACGGCTTTTAACTTAGCCATCTGTCACTTATATCTTGTGACTTTTTACGAGTGCATCAATTTTGCCCAATTGAACGCTATGCGTCACTTCGTGTCTTCGTCCGGCCTGAATTGCAACCCTTAAAACACGCCGAAGCATTCCTCCGGCTACAATTTTCGCCGTCCTTGAACTGGAACAAATTTTCTCATTTGGATGGACACGCGTAAGATGATACGAGGCCTGCATATATAGTGTTTGCAAATGTAAGCAGGAATCAAGCGAAACCAAAACCGTCTTGGGGCAGGTACGTTTCCCTTAAATAATAGTCCCCCAAAAACCTTATGTCAACCATTTTCATTTTTTTTCTGGTATTTGCGCCCGACCAAATACGCATAAAGCGCTTCCGTGGAGCGACGTGTCACCGCTTCCGTATCGTTATTGTCAATGACAAAATCGCATCGGGAGCGCTTTTCGCGTTCAGGCATCTGTATTTTCATCATAGCCTCCGCGTCTTCCCGGGAAACGCCATCCCTTGCCATAATTCGTTCAATTCGGCGCTCCCGCGCCACGCTTACCAATACCACACAATCAAACCAGGATTCCAGGCCGGCCTCGAACAGAAGCGGCACTTCAACGACGACGAGGGGTTCTCCCCGTTGTGTCGCAATATCGATTTGCTCCGCCATCTGGCGAAACACCTCGGGATGAATGAATCCCTCCAGTGTTTTTTTTGCCTCGGGGTCGGTACTGATAATGCGGCGGAGCATCGGCCGATTGATCGTTTTATCGGAAAGCAGCACGGCATCGCCGAAAAAATCGACAATTTTATCATACGCGCCGGTGCCCGGCACGACCGCCATTCGTGAAAGCTCGTCGGCGGACAACACAAAAAGGCCCTTTTCCGACAGGTAACGGCAAACCAGGGACTTTCCGGAGCCGATCCCGCCGGTTACGGCCACAAGCGCCGGCCTTGAAGCTTTACAATTCCCGTTTTTGTCTTTATGTTCAGTCATCAGGTCTTTATTTCGCTGCTTCCCAATATGCGCTTGGCATCCTAACGGGTATCCGATCCGACTTGATCTCCGAATGGTGCTGCCGAATGGGCGGACGGGACGGGCGGGTGTTTGTCACAAATGTCTAAAAAAATGGTTTTTATATCAAAGGCAATGGATAATTTCAACAAAAAAATTTTCCCTGCGTTGATTCCGGATCGACAAGGGATATATATTGTCGGCGGAAGCCTGCGGGATGCCATGCTCGGTCATTCACCCAAAGATTACGATATCGTGGTGAGGGGGGATGCCCGGCCTGTGGCCGAAGGAATTGCAAGGCAGGCCGGAAGCCGGGTCATTCCCATCGGAAAGCCCGGCTTGACGACATACCGGGTAATTGCCGGCACCCATACCCTTGACATTGCCCCGGCCGAAGACGGCGACCTGAAAAAAGACCTGAAACGACGGGATTTTACCATCAACGCCATGGCTTTCGACCTTCATTCCGAAACAATACACGATCCCTGCAGCGGTCTTTCGGATCTGAAAGCCGGCATCGTGCGCATGAACAGCCCCGCGGTACTGAAGGCCGATCCGCTCCGGCTTCTCCGGGCATTCCGCATGGCAGCCGCCCTGGGCTTTCAGATTGCCCCGGAAACCATCGCCGGGATTAAAAAAAACGCGCCTGCCATAAAATCCGTGGCTAAAGAACGCGTCCGGGACGAATGGATCAAGCTGCTTGAAACCCCGGAAAGCTTTCCCCATCTATTAAAAATGGATGACACCGGGCTGATGGCGGCCCTTTTCCCCGAACTGCAGCAGTTGAAAAACTGTCCGCAGAACGACTACCACGACCTTGACGCCTTCGATCATACGCTCCAGGTGTTCCGCCATCTCGAACAAGCGCTCACCATGAACGCGCCGCGCCTTTCCCATGATCATGCAAATGCGGATCTTGTTAACGGTCCGTCCGGCAACGCACTCATCAAGCATACCGCGCTTTTCCATGATATCGGCAAACCCGCGGCCGCAACGACCCGCGAGGACGGAAAAATCCGCTTTTACGGCCATGAAACAACCGGTGCGCAAATGACCGAGGCCATCAGCGGCCGCATCGGCCTATCCAATGCGCAGAAAAACTACGCCGCCTTTATCGTCCGGCACCACCTTCGCCCACTTTTCCTTTATACCGCCAATTCCGAAGGCCGGCGCAACGCCCTTGCCCGCACACGGTTTTTCATTAAAACAACGCCGTTTACCACCGACCTGCTGCTGCTTGCCGCGGCGGACATGCAGGGAAAGCGCCAAAACGGGGATGCTTGCGGGTTTAAAGCATTTGTAAGGGATACCTTAGAACACTACCATAAATCGTTTTATCCGAAATACAGTGCCCCGCCCCTTGTCACGGGGGACGATCTCATCGGGCGCTTCGGCCTTACACCATCCCCCTTGTTTGCCGAAATACTCGACAAAATTGAATTTCAACGGCTGGCCGGCCACATCGAAACC
>PUOB01000364.1 GCA_003551985.1 Desulfobacteraceae bacterium
ATCGACGATCCCATCGAGCGGCTCAAGGCCGTAAACAATTACCTGACCCGGGAAGTGGAACTGTCCACGGTGCAGGCCAAGATCCAGTCGTCCGTCCGTGACGAAATCTCGAAAAATCAACGGGATTATTTTCTGCGGGAGCAGGTCCGGGCGATTCACAAGGAACTTGGGGAGCATGACGACCGGATGTCCGAAATAAACGACTACATGAAACGGATGAAGAAGGCCAAAATGCCCACCCACGCGGCCGTGGAGGCTGAAAAGCAGCTCAAGCGCCTGGAGCAGATGCATCCGGATTCATCTGAAGCCACCATTGTCCGGTCTTACCTGGACTGGCTCGTCGACTTGCCGTGGAGCCGCTCGTCAAAGGACGTCATCGATATTTCAAAGGCAAAGGCCGTATTGGACGACAAGCATTACGGCCTGGAAAAGATCAAGGACCGCATTCTCGAATTCCTGAGTGTCCGCAAACTAAACCCTTCCAAAAAAGGCCAGATCCTTTGCTTCGTGGGGCCGCCCGGCGTCGGCAAGACCTCCCTCGGCCAGGCGATTGCCGATGCCATGAACCGAAAATTTTTCAGAATGTCGTTGGGCGGAATACGTGACGAAGCGGAAATTCGCGGGCACAGGCGGACCTATATCGGCGCGATGCCGGGGCGCATTCTCCAGGGGCTTAAACAGTGCGAAACCAACAACCCCGTTTTCATGATGGACGAAATCGACAAAATCGGCATGGATTTCCGGGGTGACCCGTCCTCCGCGCTGCTTGAAGCCCTCGACCCGGAGCAGAACACGTCTTTTTCGGACAATTTTCTGAATTTGACCTTTGACCTGTCAAAGGTGCTCTTTATCCTGACGGCCAACATGACGGACACCATTCCGTCCGCGCTTCTGGACCGCATGGAAGTGCTTCAGCTCCCCGGGTACACGGAAGAGGAAAAAGCCATTATCACGGAAAAGTTTCTGATCCCCCGGCAGCTTTCGGAAAACGGGCTTAAAGAGACGGACCTGGCCTTCAGCCGGGCCGCCATTGAACGGTTAATCACCGACTACACCTGCGAGGCGGGGCTCAGGAACCTCGAGCGGGAAATCGGGGCGTTGTGCCGGAAAACCGCGAGACGGATCGCCGAGGGGAAAACCGGGCCTTACCGGATTACCCGCGGCAACCTGCACAGCTACTTAGGCCCCTCCCGGTATTATCCGGAGCTCGACCAGGATGAAAGCCAGGTGGGGCTTGCCACGGGCCTGGCGTGGACCCAGGTGGGCGGCGAAGTCCTTTACGTGGAGGTGTCGCTCCTGGAGGGCAAGGGAGAGCTGATCATCACGGGCCAGATCGGTGAGGTCATGCAGGAGTCCGCCCGGGCGGCCCTGAGCTACGCCAGGGCCAATCGTAAAGCGCTCGGCATCAAAAAGGAGGTATTCGAGGCTACGGATATCCACATCCATGTGCCGGCGGGCGCGATACCAAAAGACGGGCCTTCCGCCGGTGTCGCCATGGTTACGGCGCTGATTTCGGCGCTTTCCGGCAAACCCGTGGATAAATCCATTGCCATGACCGGTGAAATTTCACTCCGGGGAAGGGTGATGCCGGTCGGCGGTTTGCGGGAAAAAGCCATCGGCGCGCTTCGCTTCGGCATAAAAAACATCCTTATTCCCTTTAAAAACAAGCCGGAGCTCTCTGAAATTCCGAAAAACGTGAAGCGAAAGATCCGCTTCACACCGGTCAGCACCATCGACGAGGTGGTCGAGATCGCCATTGGCAAGAATGTGCTCAAGCGACCGGCGCCGCCGAAGAAAAAACAGGTGTAGCGGTTTAATGAAAATACTCGCCGTTGACACGGCTTCTCATTCGTGCAGCGTTGCGCTGACGGACGATGATGCCCTGAAGTATGAATACACGGCCGACCACGGCAGAACCCATACGGTCGAACTGGCCGGCATGATCGATACGCTGCTTGGCGCATCCGGAACCACAATCGCCGATATCGACGCATTTGCCGTAACCATCGGCCCTGGGAGTTTTACCGGCCTTCGGATCGGCATTGCCACGATAAAGGGGTTGGCATTTGCCGCCTCAAAACCGGTCGCCCCGGTATCGACCCTGGACGCACTGGCGTTGCAGTGCGTGGGTATTGACACGCTGATCCGCCCGTTTCTGGATGCGCGTAAAAATGAGGTATACACGGCGGCTTACCGCTTCCGGGGGGACCATCTCGAGACCGTCGAGGATGCGCGGGTGGCGGGTCCCGCTGAAGTTTTGCAGGGCGTTACGGAAGATTGCTTTTTTATCGGAAACGGTGCGTTGCTTTACAAGCCCCTCATTGAAGACGCGCTCGGCGGGCTTGCCCGTATTTCGCCGCCCGGAATGAACATCCTTCGCGCTTCGAGTGTGGCCCGTATTGGATACGCAAAACTGGCTGCCGGAAATGGCATTGCACCCCACGACCTCGTGCCCTGTTACATAAGACGCTCGGATGCCGAGAGAAAATCCGCAATTTGTTGACACCGGGTTTTCATTTATATATAATACAACGTTTAAGAAATTCGGGCTGGTTCATTCAGGG
>PUOB01000236.1 GCA_003551985.1 Desulfobacteraceae bacterium
GGCGGCAGCAGCGCCAGGTAGGCAATCGCCCATTTCAGGTCCATCCCCGCAAAATACCACAACCAGAAACCGAATCCGCCGTATGTGATCGTAAACGCCAGAAACCCAAGCCCGAAATAGGTAAAGGTGCGGACCGCCTCGTCCCGGACGAGGCGCGCTGTATATTTGGTAAAAAGGTAAGGCACAAGGTTGTGCACCAGCCCGAAGAGGGCCACGGGCGCCATAATCAGCGTGTATATCGTCATTCGTAAGCGGATGAGGCGTTCGCGCACCGGCTCGTCCAGGGACCGTTTTACGGCCTGGCTGATCCGGGTTTGATTCAAATGGTCCTGGAAGCGATCAACCTGGCGCCTTAGGGCTGAAACCGATGAGGGGTCGCTGATTGCGGCCCGGCTCAAAACAGCCGTCACGTGCTCGCGATTCTGCAGGCGGTTTTCCACATGATCGGGTATTTCTCCGGGATCCGGCCGATACCAGTCCAGCAGCTTCCAGATCAGGCGTTTGACCCTTGACGGGGGCTTCGGTTCGTTCCCGGCCTCGTCGCTCCCGCCGTCGGAGAGCGGCGCAAGACGATAGTCCAAGGCCTCGGAGAGATCATTGGCCAGTGCGTGGATCTGGTCGTCCTCGACATGCATGGCCTGGCGGCGAAGCGACGCCTGGAGGTCCGCTGTCAGCTGCCGGACCGCCCCTTCCGGGTCGCTGCGGTGTATTTCGGCGTAGTCGGCCGCATATATAGGCGGGCCGAAACGCAGCAGCACCGACGACATAAAAAGCCCCCGGCGCTCAAAATTGAGCCCTGCGGGAATGATGGTCAGCCCAAGCCGGTACCCGTTTCTTGCCTCAGCCCCCAGCGCCATCCGCGCGCAGCCGGTCTGCAGCGTGAAGACCTGTCCGAACGGCGAGTTCCGCCCCTCGGGAAAAAGGCCAAGACATCCGCCGCGTTCAAACAGCTCGTAAACTTTTTCGAAAACTTCCACATTGCGATTGCCGCTGGTTTCCACCTCCCGGTACCGGTACACGGGAATGGCCCCCAGGCGTCGCAGCAGCCCTCCCACGAATCGATTCCGAAACAAAGTGCTTTTCGCCAGGAAATGGATCTGGCGGCGCGAGTGTAATGCCAGCAGGATAGCATCGAGGACGGATGTCGGGTGGTTGGCCGCCAGGATTACCGGGGCGGATTCGGGAATACGTTCGGGGCGCAGGGAGCGTACTTCAACAAAATAGAGGTGGCTGAAAACGCGAAACAGCCAGACAATGATGCGGTAAATCTTCATGCAACAACCATTATGAGAGTTTTTGATTCGGCGTTATCCAGTGATGGCGTCGTAAAAAGTCCCATCTACTGCGTAATCCCCTATCCATTCGTGAAGCCGTCACGCCCTGGCGTGATTACTTTGCCGTCCCCTGTTCCTGAAACGATATAACCACTTTTCCCACGGTATGCTTTGACTCGATGTGCCGATGGGCGTCAGCGGCCCGCGTTACCGGATAAACGGCTTCAACATGCGGCGTGACTCGGCCGTCGGCCATCCACTGGGCAATCCGGCGCAAATCCGCCGCATCGGATCGGACCCCGACCAACCGGCTGCTTTTAGCGGCGCCGATGCGGGCCAGAAGTTCGGCGCCGATCGTCGAAAACTTGGGTACCGTGCTGACAAATATGCCCCCGCGTCCCAGCTGCCGTTTGAAATCCGCGCGGGTAAACCGGCCGAAAACATCAAACACGCAGTCAAAGCGGCCGTCCACTTCCGGTGCCGGCTGCGCATTGTAGTCATAAACCGCATCCGCGCCCAACGACCGCACAAAGTCCGCGTTACGCGCCCCGCAGACGGCATGGGCTTCGGCGCCCAGCACCTTGGCGATCTGCACGGCAAAATGCCCCACGCCGCCGCTGGCGCCGTTGATGAGCAACTTTTGACCCGCTTCAATCCGGCAGCAGTCCCTCAGGGCCTGCAGTGCCGTTTGTGCGGCCAGAGGCACGGCGGATGCCGCCGCAGTCGAAACATTGGTCGGGACCAGGGTGATCTCGTTTTCTTCGAGCGCGGCCATCTCGGCGTGCAGCCCGCCGGAAAACCGGTTTGTCATGCCGAATACGACGTCGCCCACCGAAAAACCCGAAACATCCTGCCCGACCGCAATCACGTCACCGGCCACTTCCATGCCTGAAGCCCGGGGCAGGGGATCCCTGGCAAGGGTGCGGCTGAACTTCCCCTTTCGTAAAAGGGCGTCCTTGGGGTTAAGCCCGCCGGCCGCGGCCCGGACGAGCACCCCCGACGGGGATGCCGCCGGATCCGGCCAGTTATCGGTCCATTCCAATACGTCCGGCCCGCCGAATTTATTGTAGATAAGTGCCTTCAAAGAACCTCCTTGTTACAGGCCCGCAGGTGGCAGGCAATTGCCGTGTCACACGTGAAAAAATCGGCATCATTGTCTATGATCATGGGTTCATTTGTCAAGCTGTTCCCGTATCCGTTCGATCCGTTTGCGGTTGACCCCGAAATCGGAGCGGCCGATACGGGAGGCGGAGCGGACATCAATGCGTGAGTGCCCCGGCTGATACAAGA
>PUOB01000299.1 GCA_003551985.1 Desulfobacteraceae bacterium
CAATCCTGCTTTTCGCCCTGTATTACATTCTAAAAGCGGCCTCGCGGACCAACAAGGCCTACCGGCAGCACATCGGCAATCTAAGGGCTCGCATCCTTATTAAAACCGAGGACGGCCGGCATGCCCGGATGTTTATTTTCGACAAGGGCAAACTGACTTCGGTGCGGGGCGACCGGAAGGATTATGACGTGGCACTGGTGTGGAAGGATGCGGCCACGGGTTTTTCCGTTATGACATCCAAAAAAAAGGACGCCTCATTCAACGCCGCAGCCGAGGGCAAATTAAAAGTCCTGGGGATGAATGTCTATGCCCAGTGGTTTGAGGACGGGGTCAAACTGGTTCTCTGAGCAAAAAGACCCGCCCAATTCCAAAAAAATAGTTTCGTAAAAATTCGGTTTCAGACGGCTTTGTAATCACGCCATGGCGTGACAAGATCAAGGCGCGCACAATTTTTGAAGAATTGATAGTACTTGGTCGTACATGAGATTCTTCAGAAATTGTGCGCAACGCAGATATTGGACATGCTTTGCGAACCCCTCAAAAAAATAGTTTCGTAAAAAATCGCAACCAGACGGCTTCGTAAAATGTTCAAGATCAAGGCGCGCACAATTTTTGAAGAATTGATAGTACTTGATCGTACATGAGATTCTTCAGAAATTGTGCGCAACGCAGATATTGAACATTTTACGAAGTCGTCAACAATTAAGGAGGGTATGATGGCGGAGATATACGGCGGCCACCTGGCGGCGAAATATTTAAAGGAAGTGGAAAACGTCCGGATGGTCTTTACCATATCCGGCGGGCATATCGAAAACCTCCTCGACGGACTGAATCAATACGGGATACGCGCCATTGATGTCCGTCATGAACAGGCTGCGGCCATGATGGCCCATGCCTGGTCGATCTACGAAAACGAGCCCGGCGTGTGCCTTGTGACCGCAGGACCGGGGTTCACCAATGCGCTGACCGGCATTGCCAATGCCTACCTGGACAATGCACCTTTGGTGGTGCTTTGCGGACGGCATCCATTAAGGGACGATCTGACAGGCGCCCTCCAGGAGATGAACCAGCCGGACATGGTGAAGCCCATTACCAAGTGGTGCGCCACCTGCTATGACATCAAACGGATACCCGAATACCTCTCCATCGCCTTCCGGCAGGCCACCTCGGACCGGCCGGGCCCGGTGTTTCTGGAATTGCCCCCGGATATTCTGTTCGCTGCCACGGATGAAAAAACCGTGCCCCTGACGGTACGCAGAAAACACAAAAAATGTACCCGCCCGGACGACGCCGAACTGGCGGAAGCCGCCAAAATCATCAACGCCGCTCAAAAGCCCCTCTTTATCGGCGGCAGCGGGGTACGCGCAGGCGGCGGAACGGATACCCTGAAAGCATTTATCGAAAAGACCGGCTTCCCCTTTGCATTGTTGAACAACGGCCGGGGAATGCTGCCGGACAGCCACCCGCAGTCCGTTAATGACGGTGGCTTTACAGCCGTCATGACCGGTGCGCCCCAGGCGGACGTGATTGTCGCCGCCGGGATCCGGTTCAACTGGGTAATGCAGGCCACCAAGCTGTTTCCGGATGCCAAAGTGGTGCGTATCGACATCGAGGAGCACGAAATCGACCGGAACCGGGCCGCCGAGGTCGGCCTGGCAGGGGAGTGCAGGGAGGGGCTTGACCATCTGCTGCCACTGGTTGAAACGCGCGACCACGGGGCATGGCTGGAAAAACTGAAAAACGCCTGCAAGGCATTTCTGACAACGGAGCTGGAGCAGCGCCAAACCCCGTCGGATCCCATTCACCCCAACCGGCTGGTGGCGCAGATCATGGCTTTTTTCGGCGAAGACGCCTATTACGTGGCCGACGGCGGGGATACCAGCTATTACGGCCTGGCCGGATTTTCATCGATGCATCCGGCAGGGGTCCTGGTACCTGCCGGCGGCCTGTTCGGATGTCTGGGCACGGGCATCCCGTTTGCCATGGCCGGCAAACTGGTGCGCCCGGACAAACCCGTGATCGTGTTCAACGGCGACGGCTCATTCGGGTTCAACAGCATGGAATTCGATACCGCGGTGCGGCACGACATTCCCTTCATCTGCGTGGTTAACAACGACTGCGCCTGGGGGATGATCAAGCACGCCCAGGAAATGAGCCTGGGGGATGACCGCACCACATGTTCCGAGCTGGGCATGCGGCATTATGAAAAAATGGTGGAAGGCCTCGGGGGATACGGCGAGCTGGTAACCGAGGACGCAGAGATTATCCCGGCCCTCCAGCGGGCCGTCGACTCGGGAAAACCGGCCTGCATCAACGTGGTCACCGACCCCACCGTCACCAGTCCGGCAACGATCCTGTTCTATCAGAACTTTTCGGGTTTTTAACCGGATGCGGATCTCCCGCCACCCCGTCAGCCGTCCGCCTTTTCCCGCAGGCGCTCCAGCAGGCCGGGAGAGGGGTACCCGTCCTGCGGCATGGACCATTGCTTCTGGAACGCGCGGATGGCATCGCGGGTTCGCGGACCCGGAACGCCGTCCGCCGGACCGGCATCAAAACCCAGA
>PUOB01000151.1 GCA_003551985.1 Desulfobacteraceae bacterium
ATGGGTCGGCTTGCCCGTGATATTCACGCCCTTAAAGACGATCTTTCCCTTGTCCAGCTTGTAGTTGCCCGTAATCAGGTTGAACACGGTGGTCTTTCCGGCGCCGTTCGGGCCGATCAGACCATAAATAGAGCCTTCCGGCACGTCAAAGGATACGCCGCCCACAGCCATAAGACCACCGAAAAATTTCACGGCATTTTCGACCTGAATCAGGCTCACCGGGCCACCTCCCTATCGTCGGACTTTTCGTCTATCTTATCAATGGGATAGGTGTGCGGTTGCGGCGCCAGGATGCCCTGGGGTCTGAATATCATCATTGCCACCAGGGCGATTCCAAAAATAAGAAGCCGGTACTGTTGAAGCTCCTGGAACAGCTCCGGCAAACCGATAATCAAAAAAGCCCCCAGCAGCACGCCGGGGATGCTGCCGGCACCCCCCAAAATGACGATCATGAACATCACCACCGACTCCCAGAATGAAAAGGACTCCGGCGATATGAATGTTATTTTCCCCGCATACAGGGTTCCGACCATGCCGGCCCAGAAAGCGCCGATGACAAATGCCCACAGCTTGTACCCGGACGTATCAATGCCGCTTCCCTCGGCGGCGACGCTGTCGGAACACAAATATTTGAGCGCACGGCCGAAGCGGGAATGTTCAAGAAGGTAAAACACCGTTATGGTAAAGGCGAGAAAAGCCGTGAGCAGGTAAAAATAATGCCCCGGGTTGACGATGCCGTTGATCGGGTAGCCGAAAACCTGCGGGCTTGATATGCCGAAAATGCCGTTCGCCCCGCCGGTAATCCCGAAGACGTTATTGACCAGGGCGATCCGGACAATCTCCACCATGCCGATCGTCACGATCAATAAATAATCGCCGCGCAGGTGAATGATGGGGCGCGCTATCACCATGGCGAACAGGCCCGCGGCAAGGCCCGACAACGGTAGAAGCCACAGCACGGGGATGCCGTAAGTGGTGTTGATGATGGCGGTGGTGTATGCACCGATGGCGAAAAAGGCCGCATGTCCCATGTGAAACATCCCGCCGTAGCCCAGGATGATGTTCAGGGAGAGCCCCAGCATCGCATAAATGGCGATGTTGTTCAGGACATCCGTCTGGTAGTTGTTCAAGAAAAACGGCGCCGTAAGCCAACATACGGCAATGGCCATGTAAATGCCGATTCGTATCTTGTTTCCGTTAAAACTCATATTTTTTCAGCCACCCGTTCACCGAGCAGGCCGGTGGGCCGTACAATGAGGATCAGTATCAGCACGAAAAAGGCGATCGCATCCTTCCACGCATTGGAAATATAGGCCGCACCCATGGACTCGATCACGCCCAGCAGCAGACCCCCCAGCATGGCACCGGGGATATTGCCGATTCCGCCCAGGATGGCGGCGGTAAACGCCTTGAGGCCGTATATCCAGCCCATGGTGAAGCTGATCTGGCCGTAATGCAGGCCGACCATCAATCCGGCTGCCCCCCCGAGGGCCGGCCCTATGAAGAATACCAGCATGATGACCCGGTCCACGTTGATGCCCATGAGACGCGCGGCATCCTGGTCGATTGCGGCAGCCCTTATGGCCGTGCCCGTTCTTGTTTTCTGTATGAAGACATAAAGGCCGATCATCAGAACAAGGGAGGTGGCAAGTATGATAATGCGCATGACTGGAACCGGCAGGCCGAAAATGTAGAGCACCTGAGACGGCAGAAGCCCATGCGGATAGACCTTCAGGCCGGGGCCGTATACCAGCATGAGCGTGTTGGAAAACACGATCGAGGCCCCCAGGGCGGAAACCACCGCGGAAAGGCGCGGTGAGGTGCGCAGCGGTTTGTAAGCGGCCCGGTCGAGCAGAATTCCGATAACGCCCACCAGCCCCATGACCATTACCGCAAGGAGCAATAAGCCGACGACGCCGCCCACATGCGTGGTCAATCCCAGGGACACAAGAAGTGTCAACCCAAGGTAGGCACCTATGGAGAACAGGTCGCCGTGGGCGAAATTAATGAGCTTGAGCACCCCGTATACCATGGTATACCCAAGCGCGATAAGCGCATAAATCCCGCCCACGGCAAGCCCGTTGGTCAATTGCGTGAAAAACTGCTCCATTGTATGTTATCTTTTCCAGGGAGAGTTCACTTGTATTGCAGGCGCATTCATCCGCCGGCTACATCTGCAAAATGAAATTGCCCTCGTCGTCGACCTCGTAGACCCGGTATACATCACCGACACGATCGCCTTTATGGTCGAAATCAATCGTTCCGGTCAGTCCGGAAAATCCTTCAAGGTCATTTTTGAGGTAATCGGCAAGGGTTTCGGTATCCGTGCTGCCCGTTTCCGCTATGGCCTCGGCAAGAACCCGGAAGCCGTCGCCTGCAAGGACGGCCCAGATGGAACCGGGCGCTCCGCCGTATTTTTCTTTGTAGGCTGCCAGAAAGTCCTGTGCCTCGTCAGACGGCAGGTCCTGCGGCACCGGCGGCGAGAGAAAGCTGAAGCCCGATGCGGCACGGGTACCGGCGACATTCACCAGGTCGGGGTTGTTGGTGGCATCCCCG
>PUOB01000040.1 GCA_003551985.1 Desulfobacteraceae bacterium
CTGTTGTCGATCATCGAGGATCGCGGCATCGATGCGGCCGGTTTCTGGCAGAACCTCTATTACGACCGTATGGCCGGCAGCTACGAGGAGACCCGGGATTCGAATCTCGTGGATTTCCTGGTGAGCGGGGTTTTCGGGGCCCACTTCGTCAACACGGTCAGCCCGACGTTTCTTGACGAGATTGTGCGCGGCAAGCATGATTTCATATCCCCGGCCCTCAGGCAGGAACTGATTAACAAGGTCGGCGCCGGGGTGGCCGAAGGCATACTCAACGCGCCCGACCCCTCCTACGATCCGGCCAGGGATCCCGATGTTTACAGGACATTTACCGCTGCGGACCATTTTGAAAAAAAGCGGCTCAACAAGCGAATGCTCCAGCAGCGCCTCGGCCTGATCGCGGATGAAGATGCGCCCGTGTTTTTCTGGCCGTCCCGCCTGGATCCCGTCCAGAAGGGCTGTCAGCTGCTTGCCGACATCCTGTACCGTGTCGTGGCAAAGTACTGGGGGCAAAACCTCCAGGTTGTTTTTGTCTCCGGCGGGGTATTCAAGCAGCATTTTGATTCCATCGTGGATTTTCACGGCCTTGAAAAACGCGTTGCGGTTTATGATTTTAACGAATCGCTGGCCCGCAAGGCATACGCGGCAGCGGATTTCATTCTCATGCCGTCCTCCTTTGAGCCCTGCGGCCTCACCCAGATGATCGCCCCCCGGTACGGGGCCCTGCCCGTGGCCCACAATACCGGGGGCATCCATGATACGGTCTGGCCCCTGGATGTCCGGGAAAACACAGGCAACGGGTTCTTGTTTGACGTTTTCGACGCAAACGGCCTTTTCTGGGCCATCGATCAGGCCATGGCGTTTTACAACCTTGCGCCGGAGGGAAAAAACCTTCAGATTGCAAGGGTTATGAAGGAAAGTGCCGGGTGGTTCAACCACGAGAACACGGCGCGCCAATATATCGAATTGTATGAGAGAATGCTGCAGCGACCGCTAATTTCAAACACGTAGAACCGCCCCGTAGAGATGTCCCTGCGGGCTTATATTTCATTTTATACGGTTTCCGGAGCCGGAGGCGATGAGCGAAGATAAAAATACAGACCTGGACGACAGGATAAGCGGAATAATCGAGGGGGATCCCCTCCTGAAGCCCTATGCCCCCATCCTCACGCGTCGGGCCGGGCGCGTCCTGGCCACGGAAACGCGCTTGACGGGCGAAGCGATGCGGATTGCCGATTTTGCCGCCGGACACCGGTATTTCGGTCTCCAGCTTGAAAAGGAGGGGTGGGTTTTCCGGGAGTGGGCGCCCAATGCAGAGGCGGTTTACCTGATCGGGGATTTTACCGGCTGGTCGGAAGATCCGGCATATGCGCTTGAAAAGGATGCGGATACGGGGGAGTGGGAAATAAGGCTGCCCCGGGAGCGCCTTTCACACGGCGATCTCTACAGGCTGCGGGTCCACTGGTCGGGCCGAAGCGGGGACCGGATTCCCGCATATGCCGGCCGGGTTGTACAGGATCCGGATACCGGCATTTTCAACGCCCAGGTATGGTTTCCGAAGCAGCCCTATCAATGGAAAATCAGGCACTTTAAATCGCCGGACCCGCCGCTTTTGATTTACGAAGCCCATGTCGGCATGGCCCAGGAAGAGGGAAAAGTCGGCACTTACAGCGAGTTCAGGGAAAAGGTGCTTCCGCGCATCGTGGATGCCGGCTACAACGTGCTGCAGCTCATGGCCATACCGGAACACCCCTACTACGGGTCATTCGGATACCAGGTGTCCAGTTTTTTCGCCCCGTCATCCCGGTTCGGGACGCCCGACGAGTTGAAAGCCCTGGTGGATGCGGCCCATGAATACGGGTTGGCGGTTATCATGGATATCGTCCATTCGCACGCGGTTTCCAATGAAGTCGAGGGGCTCTCCCGTTTCGACGGCACCACCCACCAGTATTTTCACGGCGGCGACAGGGGGTCGCACGCTGCATGGGGATCCCGGCTTTTCGACTACGGCAAACTCCAGGTGCTGCATTTTCTCCTTTCCAATTGCCGCTACTGGCTGGATGAATACGGTTTTGACGGGTTCCGTTTCGACGGGATCACGAGCATGCTCTATCTGCACCGGGGCCTGGAAAAAGCGTTTGTCTCCTACGACGATTATTTTGGCGACGACGTGGATGAGGATGCACTCGTTTACCTGGCACTTGCCAACACGGTCATCCGGCAGGTCAGGCCGGAAGCCCTGTCCATCGCCGAAGACATGAGCGGGATGCCGACGTTGGCAATGCCCGTGGAAAAAGGGGGATTCGGGTTTGATTGCCGCTTTGCAATGGGCGTTCCGGATTACTGGATCCGCGTTATAAAGGAATACCGGGATGAAGACTGGCCCATGGCGAGTCTCTGGCATGAGTTGACAAACCGGCGGAAGGAGGAGCGGACGATCAGTTATGCCGAGTCCCACGACCAGGCCCTGGTGGGGGACCAGACCATCATATTCCGCCTTGCCGGACCGGAAATGTATTACCACATGCACAAGGACGACCCGGATATTGTCGTGGA
>PUOB01000341.1 GCA_003551985.1 Desulfobacteraceae bacterium
CAACGGGATCATCATCGGCCTTCAGGGGTTGACCCGGTTCGATGTCATAAGGAAACGGGATGTCCGATCGTTTCAGAACCAGTGTTTCGTCCCCCCTGTCCCCGGATCTTTCGGGATAATAAGTGATCCGGCCAAGACCCGAAACAATATCCGATGAAATCCCAAGATGTTCGTTTGAGGTGAAACTCACTTCTGATACGGTGGACCCCCCGATGAACGCCTCGTCGCCATGAAACCGGTACGGGTCCGGCGGATCGGTTATGCCGGGAACCTGGTATTCCGGATACTGCGTCACGAATGCTGCTGACAGGTCCATGGATATCCGGTTCATCGTCGTTCTTGCCATCTCATAGACCGCGCCGCCGTCCTTGATGGCCTCGTTTTTCGACAAAACCGCATTTAAAGAGCTGTATATCATGGTTGCCACTACGGCGAAAATGGATATGGAAACCAGTATTTCGAGCAGGGTGAACCCAGGTGCCAATCCCTGTTTTGCTGCCTTGCCGGTCATTTTTTTTATCACCGATGACGGTCCCCTGTAACGGCGTGAATGTAATCGCGCAGTACATAATTGATTTTCAGGGTTCCTGAATGTATCGTTACCGTGGCAAAATACATCTGCAACAGCGTGTCTTCCGGGCTGCTTATCTCCACCGGTTCAAGGGCCACCTGCCAGTCCAGGCCCGGCGGCGAGGATTGCTCGAACCGGCCGGATTCGCTCCCCATGAACCGCTGGGGGTCAAACCGGACCTCGGCCATTTTTTGCTGTGCCAGAAACGGTGCCGCTGCATAAAAGCGGGCCGTTTCATTCATGGTGACCGACTGGCCCTGCAGGCGAAGCGCGGCAACAAGCACAATGGCTATGATTGACAAGGCCACCAGGACTTCAAGCAGGGTGAACCCCCCGCAATCCGTTCCCTTGCGTCTAATGCGAAAACCGGACATGGTCATCATGGATTTTAACACGCGCTAAGAAGGGTTCCACTACGTAGACCTTTTGCCTGTTGTCACGGTCTCTTATATGGATAGATGCGCGATCGGAATATCCTTTTGGATAAAACCGTATCGTTGCTGTGCCGCTTGTTTTCCTGCTTTCTTCTGAAAACCGGACCGATGTCAGGCGGTAACCCCGGGGGAGTTCGAAACGTTGTCGGCGGTTTTCTTCAGCTTCAAGCAGGCCCGCGTCCATGAGCGCATCCTCATCAATGGATGGATCGTCTGAGAATTGATCGCCTGATCCGCGGCCGATTTCAAAAAGATTGTTGTCCATGTCCACATAAAGAATGTAGGCGGTCTGCTCCTGCACACTTTTGTTTTTGAGTTCAGCCACATTGAGCACAATCCATCGGGAGACCTTCCTGGATTCATCGCTCAAAAGGGTGCCTTCCATCCGGGGCACGGCAAAAAAAAGAATTGTTCCGATCAGGGCCATGACGACAATGATTTCGACCAGGGTAAAGGCGCGGGTGTTGTTTCGCACATGGTGTTTGCACAGCGGTGTAAAAGGCCCTGTTTCGGCAAATCGCCGGCGCATTGGGACCGGACAAGAAACAGCCGGGCACGGCGGGCGGCTTTGCAGCGGAAAAAGTCTTGATCCGGGATGATTGGTGATGACCGGCAATGGGTTGATTGGCTTCAATTCGAATTACGATCGTATAAATGTCTGAAAGAATCGAAAAAAGCTAATCGATCTCCCAGTTATTGATATCGGCGTTTACCCCTTCGCCGCCGGGCTGACCGTTCGCGCCGTAGGATATAATATCAAAATCACCGTGCTGGCCGGGACTGAGGTATACGTATTCATTCCCCCAGGGATCCCTGAGGAGCCTGCGCTTGTCGAGGTACCCCCCTTCCCTCCAGTTTTGCACACCCTCCGGCTGCTCCACCAACGCGTCCAGCCCCTGCTGAGTCGTCGGGTAGCTGCCGGTGTCCAGCCGATACAGTTGCAAAGACGTTTCCAGGGCCTCGATGTCGACCCTGGCACGCAGCTGCCGGGCCTGGTCATCACGGCCGATCAACCTTGGCGCCATGTAAACGGCCAGTATGCTCAGGATCACAATGACGACCATCAGCTCGATGAGCGTAAAGCCTTTGATGTTGCTTCGCTCTGATGGTTTTAAATAACGGAAAAACATAAAAAACCCTTTTAAAAACCCCGTTTTTTATATAAATTGTCAGAATTAAGATATTCCTTAACTCGTATTTCTACAGAACAACAACTTCGATTTCAAGCTTTTTCGACGTTTAAAAGGATGGCGTCGTCAAACGTCAGTTTCAGACGGCTTTGTAAGCATGCCATGGCGTGACAAGATCAAGGCTTGTAAATGTAGGGGCGAAAAATCTTTCGCCCGGTTAAGATGTAGGGGCGAAAAATCTTTCGCCCGATTTAGCGTACGTGAAATTCTGAGAAATTGCGCATAACGCAGATATTGGACGTTTTACAAAGCCGTAAAAAGGGAGGCAGGCCGAATGGACATGAATGTAGATACTATAGCAAAAGCCGGCGTTCTGGATCGACGGGACATACTCGGGTTTCTTTTTCATCCCCGCCG
>PUOB01000058.1 GCA_003551985.1 Desulfobacteraceae bacterium
AGTCGCCCCCGGCCTTTAACCACCGCAGGCAGTGATGAATGGTATCCGTGTGGCCCACGCAGTCGTATACAAGGTCAAACCCCCCAAGCATGGTTGTGTTTTTGAGCGGCCCCCGGTACAAAAAGGCGCCGGTGGCCTTGGATACGGCCTCATACGGATCGCCGTCGAGCACTTCATCCGCGCCAAGCGAAAGCCCGAGTTCTCTTTTAAACGCCATGGTCTCCATCAGGTAAATCCGGCAGCCGGGTTCAATGGCCTTGGCTGCCTGGATGACCATCAGCCCGACAGTCCCGGCGCCCACGATCAAAACCGCCTCGCCTTTTTCCGGTTTTCGCTTTAAAACCGCATGAACGCCAACCGCCGCCGGCTCCACCAGCACCGCCGCATCGTCGGTCATATCATCGGGGACTTTCAAAAGCTGCGTCTTGTGGGCAACAAACTGGTCGCCAAACCCGGCGCCCAGGTTTTTCGGCAGGCTCCCCCTTGAAAAATTGGTACACAGGGTATAATTCCCCTCCCGGCAATAGTTGCAGGGCGGATCCATTTCAATGATCGAGCAGCAGGCCAGATACTTCTGCAGGATCACCCGGTCGCCAACATCAAAATCCGTGGCGCCGCCGCCTTTTTCCACAACCCGCCCGACGGCTTCATGGCCCAGAAACACCCGCGGCATGCTCGGCAGCGCGGCAATCGAGATAGCAGGGCTTGCCTGGACATAAAACATCCCCAGATCCGTGCCGCAGATGCCGGCGGCGATAGTCTCCACGCGGACCCAGTTCGGCCCGGGCAGCCCGGGATCGGGCAGCTTCTTATAGCGCACCGGGGAGATGGGTGAATAATAGATGCCCGGATACACCTTCGAGAGGATCTTGGTGGCAAGGATCCGGGGAATGCTCACATCAAAGAAAAGCGACTTCATAGATGATCTCTCCCGGCCGGCGGCCTACATCACCAGTTTTTGTATGCGCACCATGAAATTGCCCAAATCCCGGGCATATTCCGGGGAGCCATCCAAGCTCAGCAGGCCGTCGCGCACGGCTTCCACCATGTCGATTTCCTCTAACAGGATCGGCATGGCACCGTCTATGCCGTTGAATTTCATGTGCACAAAGGGGCGCCGCTTCGTGTAAAAACCGCGCCCGGCCTTCGTTTTGCCGGCCTTGACCCGTAAGTAGGCGGCGATGTCGTCTTCGCCGGTAACCGAAATCTGGTAGATGCGCTCCGGCTGCATGGACGTCCATTTCACCATTTCAGGATCGCCGCCCTTGTTGTACTGGCTGAGCGCCGCCACCATCATAAAGACGCTCATTTTGACTTTAAGGCGCCTTTTCTGCGGGTCTTTCGGCCGGGCATCCGGCTCCAGCAGCTTCAGGCTCAAAAAAAGGGAGATGGCCTTTGCCAGAAGCCCAAGCCGGTAAAACCCCTTGATCCTCGGCAGAACCGGCTTTCCCGCCAGCATGGCGTTCATCTTTTCTATACTGCCAAACCAGAATGCCACGTCCGGGTTCTCACAGATCCCCTGGACAATCTCCAGATCGCCCGCCGTAAAATCAAGGTACGCCCCGATATCCCCATCCCCGTGCCCGTTTCCGTTCCCATCCCCATCCCTGGCGGCAAACTGGATGCGGGCATTCACCCCGGCAAATTTTTTCTTCATTTTGGGGTTGTCGTGCAGCGCCACCTTCATCACCGGGAACAGGGCGCCCAAAAAAATCCGCGACTTTAACCGTTCGATATCGGATGCCATGTCAAACCTCGTCTTCCCAGTCCTCGTCTTCCTCGAAATCCTTGCCCATGGTTTCCCGGATTTTTTCCACGATCCCGTCCATATCGATTTTGTAGTGGTTGTAGAGGTCTTCTGGATAGCCCACCAGGCTGTAGCAGTCGGGTATGCCCACGATTTCAAAGGCGCAGGCCTTGCCCCCGGCCGCCACCACCTCGGCCACCGCACTGCCCAGCCCCCCGTACATATTGTGGTCTTCAAAGGTGATGATGCGCCGGGTTTCATTCACGGCCGAAAGAATGGCTTCCCGGTCGATGGGCTTTAATGTGTGCATGTTGATGACCCGCACGCTCAAGCCATCGGTTTCCTTCAAATGCCGGGCCGCTTCCATGGCCTGCAGCACGGTAATGCCGCAGCAAATCACCGTGATATCGCTGCCCGGGTGCATCTCCACGGCCTTTCCGATCTGAAACCCGTAATTTTCATCTTCGTAGCAGCTGGGCTCAAACCCCCTGCCGATGCGCATGTATACCGGCCCGGGATAATCGACGCACGCCCTTACCGCATTGGCGGTTTCAATGCCGTCCGCCGGCGCGATCACCGTCATGTTGGCCATGGCGCGCATGATGGCCAGGTCTTCGGTGCAGTGGTGGGTGGAACCGGCCTGGCCAAATGATATCCCGGCATGGGTGGCGATGATCTTCACATCCAGGTTCTGATAGCAGATGTCCATGCGGACCTGCTCTGCGGCCCGCATGGTGGTAAACATCCCAGAAAACACAGCACCTCGCCGTATATATCCGCCTGGGTCATGGTGTTTGCATCA
>PUOB01000156.1 GCA_003551985.1 Desulfobacteraceae bacterium
GTGGCCAGCATGTTCACATCCCTTGTTGTCTGCCGCCAGGTAATGGATTTGCTCTATGTTTCCCGGCGCAGGAAAACCATGAGTATATGAACACCCCAACTAAACCCAAACCACATAAGGATCCTTAAGGATGGAGTTAATCAAACCCGGAATTAATATCGATTTTATCGGGAAACGGAAAATCGGCTATGTGATCTCGCTTGTTTTGATTATAGCCAGTATCGTTACCCTGGTTATAAACAGGGGCCCTCATTTCGGTATTGATTTTGCCGGCGGCAGCATCGTTCAGGTTCGCTTTGACGGCCCCGTTGAAATTGACTCGGTCCGCGCCGGTTTTGATGAAGCCGGTCTTTCCGGGGTTTCATTGCAGACCTATGGGGACGAGACAGAACACGAATTTTTGGCCAGAACCGAAGGTGTCCTCGATACCGGGGAGGCGTTTTCGGAACGGCTTACGGGCGCCCTTGACAACGCAACCGGCGCCGCATCCGAAATACGCCGGGTCGAGATGGTCGGGCCGCAGGTGGGTGAAACCCTTCGCGAAGGTGCCTTGTTCGCCCTTTTCTATGCGCTTTTATTCATAACCATATATATTTCCGGCCGCTTTGAAATGCGGTGGATGGTCAGCGCGGTTACCGCCGGGGTCCTCATCGGCGGCGTCGCTTTTTTTGCGGGCCTCCAGCTGAGCGTCCCCCTGCTGATACTTGCCGCCATCGGCCTCACCCTTGTTTTGTTCTGGCAGCTGCGCCTACGGTATGCCATGGGTGCCACCGTTGCACTGCTCCATGACATAACCGTTACAGTGGGGATTTTCACCCTGCTCGGCCTGGAATTTTCACTCCCCATTGTGGCGGCCCTTTTGACCATTGTCGGGTATTCCTTAAACGATACGATTATCGTGTTCGACCGTATCCGCGAGAATCTGAAACGATACAGCACCCGGCAGCTGGAAGACAATATCAACAACAGCATCAATGAAACCTTGAGCCGGACGGTGCTGACGTCGTCCACGACCCTGGTGGTCCTCTTTGCGCTGTTGATTTTAGGCGGCAATATTATCCATGATTTTGCCCTTGCCCTGATTATCGGCGTATTGGTGGGGACCTATTCCTCCATTTTTGTGGCCAGCCCCATGCTGCTTCTGCTTCAAGGCGCGATCCTGCCGGGTGAGGAGGAGGAGGAAGACGACGATGAGGAGGCGTTTGAGACCGAAACAGGGTCCGCAGCAAGCCGCTGATTCATAACGCTGCCGCAAACCGGCTTTTGACTATGCCCGTAAAAAATGAACCAACCGATATCGATCATTGCCTGTATTGGATTGCCCTTAAGCAAGTTCCCGGCATCGGAAACCGTATTTTCAAGCAGTTGATGGATCGATTCGGTGACCCGGTTGCAGTCGCCGGTGCCGGCCGGCGGGCTTTGCTTGCCGTTGAAGGCATGACCCCGAAAATCGCGGATGCCCTTTGCAGCAGGCTCGGCTCCGGTGCGTTTACCGACGGCGTCAAAAGGGAGTACGACCTGATCCGCAGGCGGGGCTACCGGTTGATCACGCAGTCGGATGAGGCGTATCCCCCCTTGCTTCTGGAAATTTACGACCCCCCGCCGTACCTTTACGCCCATGGCCGGGTGTTCGATTTTTCTCCGGCTGTTGCCATTGTCGGTTCAAGGAACCCCACCGCCTATGGCATTTCCATGGCAAAACGCCTGGGCGCCGATCTTTCCGCCATGGGACTTGTCGTTGTAAGCGGCATGGCGGCCGGTATCGATGCGGCCGCCCACCAGGGCGCCTTGTCCTGCGGCGGGAGAACCGTTGCCGTATTGGGCAGCGGGCTTATGGTCATTTATCCCCCGGAGAACAGGCGCCTCTACCGTGATATCGTCGATTCCGGGGCTGTCGTGTCCGAACTGCCGGTTATGGAGCCCCCCAATGCATACAACTTTCCCGCCCGAAACCGCATTATTTCCGGCATGACGCTAGGGACGGTCGTCGTGGAGGCCGCTAAAAAGAGCGGTTCGCTTATCACGGCAAGGCTTGCGGCCGAACAGGGCCGTGATGTGTTCGCCGTTCCCGGCAGCATCCGCTCCGCCAAAAGCACGGGCGCCCACAGCCTCCTTAAGCAGGGCGCCAAGCTGGTTGAGACGGCCGGGGACGTGGTCGAGGAAATTGCATACATGGCCGCGATGCAAAAGGTGCCGGGGGCTGTCGGCGCGTTACCGCCCCTTTCCGATAATAATGCGTCAAAGGATTTGACACAGGCTGAATCCGATGTATATTGCCTGCTTGAATCCTACCCGGTTCATATCGATGATCTTGCCGTTAAAGCCGGCATGGATGCAGGGGGTCTTCTGGCAATTTTGCTGAAACTCGAAATCATGGGCAAGGCAGTGCAGACGCCCGGCAAATTTTTTATATCAAGCGGAGAAGTATAGTGGCAAAACCGCTCGTTGTCGTTGAGTCACCGACCAAGGTCAAAACAATCAAAAAGTATCTTGGCGACCAGTATAATGTCGCTTCCACGGTGGGCCATATCAA
>PUOB01000056.1 GCA_003551985.1 Desulfobacteraceae bacterium
AAGCCTTTCAACGATCATTACGGCCATCCGCATGGTGATGTCTGCCTTCGGATGCTCGCGGACACGTTTCTTGCCTTTGTGCGGCGACCGGGTGATTTTGCAGGGCGGTACGGCGGAGAGGAGTTTGTGCTGCTGTTCCCCCAGATGAGTCAGAATGCGGCGTCCGAGCTTGCCGGGGAGATTCTCAAGGCTGTATCGGATTTATCGATCGAACACCGTTTTTCGAAAGCAGCGGATCATGTCACCGTCAGCATCGGGGTTTCTTCGGTCGTTCCTGAACCCGGCGGCTTTAAACCCGAACTACTGCTCCAGGCCGCGGATCATGCCATGTATTTGGCCAAGCGGGAAGGCAGAAACCGGTTTCGCGTTTACCAGCCGGAGGGGGCGCAGGATTTCAACGTTGAAAAAGGCGATAAAAACGCAGCAACCCCTGCGTAATTTGCCGCTTGACTTGCCTGCCTGATCGTGCCATTTTTCCCGGGCAATCCGATTTTGTTGCGCCTTGGAAAGTTTTTGACGCTGCCGTTACCTCAAAAGGGAGATCCTGATGAATTATTTTGTCACCGGCCTGACCGGGGCGGTCGTGCCGGTCATTGTCGAGGAATTGATGAAAAAAACATCAGACCCGTTTTTCTATTTCTCCATCAGGTCCGGAAAAAAAGGCGACGACATTCATGCAAGGTTCGAGGCGGTGTTGAATGCCCTTGAGTTGAACGAAGCCATGACAAAATCACTTGCCCGGTGTTCGAAACTGGTTGAAATCGATGTGGAAAAGGAAAACATGGGCATTGAGACGGCCCTGTACGAGGAGTTGGTTGAAAATACCGACAAGATCCTCCATGGTGCTGCGGATGTCCGGTTTGATCAGCCTTATGAAGCCATTAAAACCTCAAACGTCGATTTCACCAAGCAAATTTATGAGCTGTTTGACCGGATAAAGCAAAAGCGGCAAGCCTCCGGAAAACCCCCTGCCACCTTTTATTATATCTCCACGGGGTATTCCTACGGCATATACGACAAGCCGATTCCCGAGGACTATCCGGCGTTCAACCCGGGCAAGCCCGACAATACATATGCCCAAACCAAGGCGGAAGCCAAATTCTTTCTGCTTGATAAAATCAAACAGTTTGATGAGCAAATCGTGATATTCGAACCCACCATTATCGGCGGTGCCGCCGAAACCGGCAAGACCCGGGCCTACAACCTTCACTATGTCGTTATGATGCTCGGCTACATGAGCAAGCTCCCGTTTCTGACCGCGCCTGACAACAGGCTGGATATCGTACCGGTGGACTGGGTAGCCGCGGTTATCTCGGATATCATGGTAAAAGACAGTTTTCAGCAGGGGGCTTTGCGCCTTGCGATGGGGTCTCGTGGCGTACCGATCCGATATCTCCATGATGTTGGTTACAGCTATTATACGAAACACGACCCGGTTCCCGGACATGAGATTCGCAAGATTCGATTTGTGGCGCGGCGGTTTTTTTTCTTCATGATTAAAATGCAAAAGGGATGGTACCTGTCCCTTTACTTTGTCACCGGCATCCATCGCTACCGTAAACTCTTAAAAGGTATCCATTTGTTGGAGGGCTATTTCCCATATATTACCGGCTACAAGGTTTTTGAAAATGAAAAAAGCAATGCGTTAATCCAAAAACATACGGATTGCGGCCCGGCACCGGCCCTTCACGAAATCCGGGATCAACAGGGAAATATTGTCGAAACCGGGTATTATGAAAAGATCCTTGCAGACACATTGAAAACAGGGTGGGGCGGCATGATCGATTTTGAACGCTTAAAAAAATCGGTAGCCAATAATAAATGACCGTTTCACTTGACCAATCGTCCGGGTTTCCGGAAAATGACATCTTTTATATGAAAAAGGCCATTTCAATGGCCAAATCCGCAGAATCGGCAGGAGAGGTCCCTGTAGGCGCCGTTATTGTCGATGAAGTCGGCCTTATTCTTTCCGAAGCGCCCAACAGCACCATCGCCTTGTCCGACCCTGCCGCCCATGCGGAAATCCTTGCAATGCGGCGGGCAGGGGCGTCTCTCGGAAACTATCGCTTGTTAAACATGACCCTTTATGTTACTATAGAACCTTGTATTATGTGCATGGGAGCGGTTATTCATGCCCGGTTGAAACGGGTTGTTTTCGGCGTGCATGATCCCAAATGGGGTGGGGCCGGGTCGCTTTTCGATTTTTCGAAAAAAGGATTGTTCAACCATTTTGTGGAAACGACAAGCGGCGTGTGCGAATCCGAATGCAGGAAACTGCTCGTGGATTTTTTCAAACAGAAGAGAAACGCTTGATCATATTCATATCGAGCGAGAACAAAGGAGCCGGAATTGCCGAATCTTGTAATTGTGGGAACCCAATGGGGGGATGAGGGAAAAGGGAAAATCGTCGATCTGCTTGCGGAATACTCCGACCTTGTGGTCAGGTTCCAGGGCGGCAACAATGCCGGGCATACAATGGTCGTCGACGGGGAGCAGTTTATCAGCCACCTGGTCCCTTCCGGGATTCTG
>PUOB01000400.1 GCA_003551985.1 Desulfobacteraceae bacterium
CTCTTCAAGGACGAAGTCCGGAAGCTTGGAAAAACCTTAGGATTGCCCGATGAACTCGTTTGGCGCCAACCCTTTCCGGGCCCGGGGCTGGGCATCCGGGTGATCGGTGAAATAACGCGCAAGCGGTTGTCTCTCCTTCGCAAGGTGGACGCCATCATTGTCGAGGAAATACGGGCGGCAAACTATTACCGGAAACTCTGGCAGTCCTTCCCTGTTTTGCTCCCGATCAAGAGTGTCGGCGTGATGGGGGACAAGCGAACCTATGAAAACGTCGTCGCCCTGCGTGCGGTTACGAGCAGCGACGCCATGACTGCGGACTGGGCGAAACTGCCGTATGACCTGCTCGGACGCATTTCCAACCGGGTCATCAATGAAGTCAAGGGCGTCAATCGCGTGGTTTATGATATCAGTTCCAAACCGCCAGGTACAATCGAATGGGAATAGCCTGAAATGGATGAAAACAATCACAAACGTGCCGGTTTTAAAATCTTTGACGATGACGAGCCGTCCAGGGCAACCGAAGAAGGGACGACGCCTTCGAATGGAAAACCGCCCCGCGGCAAAGGCGTTTTATTATATCTTCTGATCGTGCTTGCATTCGGGGTGACAGGAGCGATGATGTATTTGGGTTACAACCATTTAAACGACCGTCTAAACCGGGTCGAGGCGGTCGGTGCCCACGAAATCGCCGGCATGTCCGAAGAAATCGACAAACGCCTGGGCGTTTTTTCCACCCACTTTGCGAGCCTCCACACAGAAATGCAAACGCAAATCGAAACCCTTGAAAAACAGGTGGCGGATAATCAATCCGCACTGGAAAACCATGAAACGGCCATTCATGAACAAAGGCAAACCGCCTCTGACAGTATTTCAGCACTTGAAAACCGCCTTGCAGAAATCACCTCTCGTTTAGACAGCCGCATCAAAGATGTCCAGGATGTCCAGGCGGAAACCGCCGGTCGAACCGACGCACTTGAAAACCGGGTAGCCCAACTTGCCGATGCGGTTGATATGACCTGGGAAATGGCACTGACGATGGAGGCCCTGACAAGAGATCTCAACAGAATGGGGGCGCGCGTTGACGATATCGAGGCGCAGTTCGAAACATTTGCGCCCGATGCCATCAAGCAAGACGTCACACGACATGTGGACGAACAGATGGACCGGATTCAACAAGACGTCCACCGGCAGATCGAGGCGATCCACAATCGCATGGATCAAAAAACAGGAGCCCTTGAAGATGATATCGATACTTTGGAGACAATGGTGCAATCAATGGAAATGATCATCCATGACAGCTACCCCTCCCAAATAATCGAACAGGAGCTCCGGTAATGGCTTTTTTGGCGTCAACCTTAATCTTTTAAACAATCGATACCAATGAATCGCGATACCCTTGAAAAACTGCTGCAATCCGTGGCGAACGGGACAATACCGGTAGCGGACGCCTGCGAACGGGTCAAGGACATTGGTGTCGAGGATATCGGCTATGCCCATATCGACCACCACCGGTCTCTTAGAAAAGGATTCCCCGAAGTCATATACGGCGAAGGGAAAACCGGGGCGCAAATTGACGGTATCATCGGGAAAATGGCTCTCCAGGAAGACATCATCCTCGTTACCCGCATAGACATTGACAAGGCCGCCCCCCTGCTGGAAAAATACCCCCATGCCGCCTATCATGAAGATGCGCGGATGCTGATTCTGGCCAAAAAGGAAGTCCCCGCAAGCGGTATGGGAATGGTTCTGGTGATTTCAGCGGGGACTTCGGATATCCCGGTCGCCCGCGAAGCCTACCTGACAGCCCACTACATGGGAAGCCATGTAGAGTCCATATACGACGTGGGCGTTGCAGGCATTCACCGGCTGTTCGCCCACAAGGAGGAGATAGAAACCGCGCGCATACTGATCGTTGTGGCGGGAATGGAAGGGGCGCTTCCAAGTGTGGTGGCCGGGCTGGTCAACCGTCCGGTGATCGGCGTGCCCACCAGCATTGGATACGGGGTCAACCTCGGCGGCATGACCGCCCTCTTCGCCATGCTCAACAGCTGCAGTTCCAACGTATCCGTGGTCAACATCGACAACGGGTTCGGCGCGGGATACCTTGCCGCTATCATGAACCGCAAATGAACCGCATTGACGACTTCGTAAAAAGTCCAATATCTGCGTTACGCGCAATTTTCGAAGAATATCACGTACACCTAAGTACGCTCAATTCTTCAAAAATCGCGCAAGCCTTGATCTTGGCCTTTTTACAAAGTCGTCTGATCGCGACTTTTTACGAGACTATCCGCATTGATGCACTCGTAAAAAGTCGTTTTTGGACGGCAAAGTAACCCCGCCATAGCGTGATGAAATTCTGAGGGATTGCGCATAACGCAGATATTGGACATTTACGAAGTCGTCATATACCGCCGGACAATCAGGTCGGAATGCCTCACGGACTTTTTGAGCCACTCAAAGCGCAAATCTTCTTTTTCCGCCTCGGACAACTGCCAGCAGATACTTTCGGATTGTCTCAATTTTCC
>PUOB01000108.1 GCA_003551985.1 Desulfobacteraceae bacterium
CGCGGCGATCTGCACATGGAACCGTTAACGCGCGGTTTTGCATGGCTGGACACCGGTACCCATGAAAGCCTTCTGGAAGCGGCCCAGTTTGTTGAAACCATTGAAAAGCGCCAGGGGTTCAAGATCGCCTGCCTGGAAGAAATCGCCTGGCGCAACGGCTGGCTGTCCGACGATGATCTTGAAAAAGCGGGCCGGGCCCTGGAAAAAAACAGCTATGGCCTGTATCTGCTTGATCTGCTCGTCAAAGAATGATGGCTTCGTAAAAAGTCCAATATCTGCGTTGCGCATCATCTTGAGAAATTTGCGGCTTACGCCTTGTACACATGCACGTACGACCAAGTACGCTCAATTTCTCAAGATTCGCGCGCCTTGATCTTGAACTTTTCACTTTGCCATCTCAGATTTGACTTTTTACGAGACTATTATTATTAGGGCGAAAGATTTTTCGCCCCTACGAAAGCACCTGCAATCCCTATTAGGGCGAAAGATTTTTCGCCCCTACGAAAGCACCTGCAATCCCTCCCGCCGCGTTTGACCCCGGCGCTTCCGGATCGTAAAAGACGGCCCGGTTCCGCCCGCCGTTTTTGGCCTGATACAGGGCAATGTCCGCTTTTCTGAACAACCCGGATTTATCGTCATCCAGCCGGGGGACACATGAAGCGACGCCAAAGCTCATGGTGGTCTGTAACCTGTAGTTGTAATACTGAAACTTCAGTTTTTCCGTCTGGACGCGGGCCAGCTCCACAAGCCGGAGCGCTTCATCCCTTTGCTGGTCAAAAAGTAGCATAACGAACTCCTCGCCCCCGTAGCGCGCGATGAAGTCCGTCTCCCGTTGAAATGTCCCGGCCAGAATCGTGGCCACGCTTCTGAGGTATGCATCCCCCGCCAGGTGACCGTAGGTATCGTTTATGGGTTTGAAATGATCGATATCCGCTATTATGATGGTAAGGTTTATCGAGCTCCGGGCCGCGGTCTTGAAGTACATATTGAAAATCTCGTCAAAGTATTTTCTGTTGTACAGGCCCGTCAAGCTGTCCATCCGGCTCATCTTCTCGATTTCTTCGGACTTGATCTTGAGCAGGTGCTCGTTTTCAATGGCATCCCAGTATTCCCGGTTCCCCCGGAAGGCGATGATCGTCATGTAGACGGCATACAAAACGAATAAAAAAACAAGGGGCAAGTCGATCCGTAAAATCCCCATTATGATGACGGCGGGGGTAACCATTAAAATGATGTATATAGTGGATACAACTCTTACGGGAATAAAGGCCACCACGCCGCCGGCGCCGAGTCCCGCAGTGCTTGTGAGCATCAGCATTTTATTCATGGGCTCGTCCGGCTGAACCATGCAGTACGCAAAACCGGCGCCCCAGGCGGCGGCCGTGGCGAATACGCTTGCAAAAAAAACCGTTTGGTTGCCTTTTCGGCTGAATCGGTCAACCTTGTCGAACAGGTAAAAGTGGGCAATCCGGAAAACGGCAATGCCGACCATGGCGCACAAAAAAATAACGGAAAACGTATAATGCCGTTGATAAAAACCGTCGACAAGGAGCACGACAAGGGTTATCGCCACATAAAAATACATTCCCATCGTGGAACGATTTTTAAGGTCGTCAATAACCCGCCTGTTAATATGATTCCTCTCAAATTTCATCAATACGGATTCCGGACAACCGCTTTGCCAGCTTCTGTTTCTCCGGCACGTTCGCCTGGCGCGAGATCATGATGCGCTGGGCCTGGGGTGAACCCGCCCCGTGCATCGACTCGGTCAGATAGCCAACCGCCGCGGCCCCCAGCGTGAGATTTTCAATGAGGCGAAGTATGCGGAAACGATTGTCCGCAGAAGCCGCCGAATTCCCCTTGTAATATTTTTCAAGCCACCGGCCGACTTCCGGGGAGTTGAAATCCGCCGCCGAGGGGAGCGTAACCATCAGGCCGCCGGCAATATCCTGCGCCAGGCGGGCAATTTCATAGGGAAACCGGGTAACGTTCTGCTTGGACACGTTGGCAAGAAGGGTATCGACGCACCAGGTGCCGCTCGGCTTCCGCCGTCCCTCTGCGGCGCATGCCAGCGAGCCGCAATAGAGCGTTTCGTTCAGATGGTTCATCTCGATAATCTTGTCCCTGACATGCGACGCCTTGTGCACGCCGTTGTATTCGGCGATGGTCTGAGCCGCGCCGATGAGCACATCCCCCACACCGGACTTGCAGGCATAGCTCTGGCGGTGGTAGGAAGCGAAGTTTTCCACAAGCGGTCCCGCGAATTCATATTCCTTGTAGAGGAAGAGCCGCTCCCAGGGAACGAATACGTCGTCGAAGACCACCAGGGCTTCATGCCCGCCGAAAAAGGGATTGCCGACATCCAGGGGATCTCCCTCGGTTTTACGGGTGTCGCAGGACTGGCGCCCCATGATGTAGGTGATGCCGGCGGCATCGGACGGCAGGGCAAAGGAAACCGCGTAGTCCCTGTCCTCCTCGCGCATGGCGATGGTCGGCATGACGATGATCTCATGGGAATTGACCGC
>PUOB01000069.1 GCA_003551985.1 Desulfobacteraceae bacterium
GCTCAGGCTCTTCGCTTTCGAAACACCTCCATGCCGTTATCGAAAAGGGTCTGTGCCAGCGACAACCAGACGCTTCGATCCGGTTGAGGCGCCCGTCCGTCGGCAATAAGGATCATTTGCTGTTCATACCAGGTCACCTCGAGCAGGGGGAGCCGGTCGATAAATGAGACGCCGGTCATCAGGGGTTTGACCGGACTTTCGTAATTCGCGCCGGCAAGAATTTTCCGGGGCATGTCCGGATCAATGGCCAGGGGCCGGGCAAGGCCCGCCATGTCAATGTCGTGCTGCCGGATCGCGCCAGCCATGCCGCCGGCCGTGCGGAACCCGCCCGTGATCATCAGGGGGACATCAGCGGTTCGGCGGATGTTTTCGGCGTGCGATAGAAAATAGGCTTCCTGCTCTGTTCTTTTCACATCCCGTATTCTGCCCGCCATGGCCGGCTTTTCATAGGTGCCGCCGGAAATCTCAACCAGGTCGATGCCTTCTTTTACCAGTGCGTCGACCACCAGGGCGGATTCCGCCTCGGTAAAACCGTCCTTTAAAAAATCCGAGGCGTTGAGTTTGACCCCGATGGGGAATGCGTCGCCCACCCGGCTGCGGATGGCCCGGTAAATCGCCAGCAGAAACCGCATCCGGTTTTCCAGGGAGCCGCCCCATTCATCATCCCGCCTGTTATGGCGGGGAGAGAGAAACTGGCTGACCAGGTAGCCGTGGGCGCCGTGGATCTGGACGCCCGTAAAGCCGGCTTCTTTGACAATGCCCGCGGAAACGGCATACCGGCTGATCAGCGCATCGATTTCATGCGGGGTCAAGGCCCGGGGCGGATTGAAAAATCGCGCGAGATCGCCTGAAAACCCTACGGCAGAGGGGGCTACCGGCTCCCTGGAGAGGGTTTTGGGGATTTGCTTGCCGGGATGATTGAGCTGGACCCATAGCTGGGTATCTTCCTTCGTGCCGGCTGCGGCCCAGTTGGACAGGCAGTTCATGTGGCGGTTATCTTCCACCACAACGTTTCGGGGCTCACCAAGGGCTGTTCGGTCAATCATCACGTTTCCGGTAACGCAAAGCCCGGTCCCGCCCCTGGCCCAGGCTTCGTAAAGCCGGTTGAACCGCTCATTGGGCCCGTGATCGGCCGAGGCCATGTTTTCGCTCATCGCGGATTTGCCGAAACGGTTTTTAATCGTTACCCCGCAGGGCAGTGTCAGGGGCTGGTTCAGTATTTCAGATGGCTTTTCTGTCATGGTGGCGGTCCTTTTTTCAGGGTAAAATCAATAAAAAGGAATTATCAAAGATTGCGAAGTTCGTCAATACTAATAATAATTTCAATTTGTTATTTTTACTTTTTCTTTTGTACCCCCGGAACCGGTCTCCTCGTTTTTGACATTTCGGTGCAAAATGGATACAAACAAGTAACGGTCGCAGGCCGCGTACTTTTCATACATCCGCCACTATCTCGTGGCCGAACAAAAACCCGGATTTTTCGGCAAGGGGGGGCTATCCATGACGTCAAAAACCGTACGCACCATCTGCTTTGAATGCCACTCGCGGTGCGGCGTTCTGCTTGAGGTCGAAAACGGGAAAGTAACGGGTATCCGGGGCGACAAGACCCATCCCCACGGCCATGGCTATATCTGTCCCAAGGGCAGTGCCTGCATGGAAATCCTGTACCACCCGGAGCGGATCACCAGGCCGCTGGTCAAGACGGGCGGAAAAGACTCGGAGCGTTTCGAGGCGGCATCCTGGGACAAGGCCCTGGACATCGTGGCGGAAAACCTGCTGGCCGCAAAGGAAAAATACGGCCCGGAATCGGTGGTTTTCGGATCCGGCACCACCCGGGGGATGGCCCCCTACCTCAACCGGTTTCTCAACCGGCTCGGATCGCCCACCTTCATGGCCCCCTCCAACATGAGCGGCGGCCCCATCGCCATCGGTGCGGTGGCCACGTGCGGCTTCGGCCTCGTGGACCCGGACTATGCCGAAAGCCGATGCATGCTGCTCTGGGCGCACAATCCGGAAAATTCCTGGCCGGGCCTCTACATGCACGATATCAATACGGGCCTGAAAAAGGGGGCCCGGCTCATCGTTGTCGACCCCCGGCAAACCCGGCTGGCAAAGAAGGCCGATCACTGGCTGCAGATCCGGCCCGGGACGGACACGGCCCTGGTCTTGTGCTTTATCAACGTGGTGATTCAAAAGGGCCTCTACGACAAGGACTTCGTCGAAAAATGGTGTTCCGGGTTTGACAAGCTCGCTGCGCATGCGGCCCGCTTCACGCCGGAGGAAACATCGAAAATCACCTGGGTCCCCGCCGCCGGCATCGAGGCAGCGGCCGAAACGTTTGCGACGAAAGCGCCCGCAGCCATCGGCCCGGGAATGGGCGGTGTGTGCCAGCACAACGACGCCTTCGACCTCTGCCGGGGCCTGACCATTCTCTCGGCCATCACGGGCACCCTCGCCGTGCCCGGCGGCAATCTCCAGTGCCAGGCGCCCACCCGGAAACGCTCCTGCTATGGCTCGGATTTCGA
>PUOB01000015.1 GCA_003551985.1 Desulfobacteraceae bacterium
AAATTTCGCATTGAACGTATCCTGCATCCAGATGGTCCAGGTGGACGACGACACGGACGGCGCCATTGACCGGGCAATCCGGCTTATTCGCTGGTGCCGGGGGGCCGACGTGATCATCCTGCCGGAGCTCTGGAATATCGGGTTTATGAGCTTCGACCGGTATATCGCCGGGGCGGAAACCGAAAACGGCAGGACCATGACCGTCATGCGGGAAATGGCCCGGGAAACCGGGGCGTATCTCCATACCGGCAGTTTTGTGCTCAAGGAAGGGGACGGGTTCTACAATGCGGCCTTTCTCCTTTCTCCGGACGGTGAAATACTCGGCGCATACCGGAAAATCCATCTTTTTTCGTACCGTTCCCGCGAACACGAACTTCTGCGTCCGGGCGATCATGTCACCGTCATCCCGACACCGCTCGCCACGTTCGGCCTGGCCACCTGTTTTGACCTGCGCTTTCCGGAATTGTTCCGCCGCATGGTCGATCAGGGGGCGGAGGTTTTCCTGGTATGCTCCGCCTGGCCGAAATCCCGCCTCGAATACTTCCGGCTGTTCAACCGGGCCAGGGCCTCGGAAAACCAGTGCGCCCTCATATCCGCCAACGCCGCCGGCGAAAACCGGGGCGTCGCCGTGGCCGGCCACAGCATGGTCGTGGATCCCTGGGGCCGGGTTGTGAACAGTTGCGAGAACGGCGAGGCCATTGTCAGCGCCCGTATCGACATCGACGACATCCACGAGGCACGTCGACGCTTCCCCCTTTTGTCCAGCCGCCAAGACTGGTTATAATAAACTGATATTAGTGTAAAATTTTTTTTGTTTTCCTTCCGGACGATTTTTTAGTAAGATACAGCCTTCGTTTTTCGTAGGGGCGAATAATCATTCGCCCGCCTTTGTTTTTTTATGTAGGGGCGAATAATCATTCGCCCGCCTTTGTTTTTTTACGTAGGGGCGAATAATCATTCGCCCGCCCGCTAACAGGGCGAAAAATTTTTCGCCCCTACGGGCAGACTCGTAAAAAGTCACAAGATAAGTGACAGATGGCTAAGTTAAAAGTTCCATAGCAGGGTCATAGGATGTGCTGACGAAGGAAGCGCATCGATGAACCGCAACACAAAAATATCGGACTTTTAACGAAGCCATCAAAATTAAAAATCAACGGACTTGGAGGTCGTCCATGGGAAGAAAGTGGGTTTACCTGTTTGAAGAGCTCGATGAAGTGGAAGCATATGTCGGAGAAGACTGGGACGCCGTCAAGGGACTCCTTGGCGGGAAGGGTACGAACCTGGCCGAAATGGTCCGGCTTGGCATTCCGGTGCCCCCCGGTTTCACGGTGACGACCGAGGCATGCAACGAATATTTGTCCAAAGGCGGGATGCTCCCGGAAGGCAGTTGGGACCAGGAGCTCGAGGCGCTCAAGAAGGTGGAGAAAAGCACCGGCAAAATTCTGGGGGACCCGGAGCGGCCGCTGCTGGTATCCTGCCGTTCAGGGGCCAAATTTTCTATGCCCGGGATGATGGATACGGTCCTGAATATCGGCCTGAACGATGAAACCGCCGAGGGCATGGCCCGGCTGACCAATGATCCGCGATTTGCATACGATTCCTACCGCCGCCTGATCCAGATGTTCGGCAGCGTGGTCATGGGGGTCCATGACGAGGTGTTCGAGGAGGTTCTCACCGCGACCCGCCGCCGGGCCGGGGTGGAAACAGAGGCCGAACTGACGGCGGACGACTGGAAGCAGGTTACCCGGGAGTTCAAGGCGATCTACCGGCACTACACCCACCACGACTTTCCGACGGATCCGACGATTCAGTTAAAGCTGGCTACGGAGGCCGTGTTCAGGAGCTGGAACGGCAAGCGGGCGTATGACTACCGCGAGGCCGCAGGCATCCCCCACGACCTCGGCACCGCGGTCAGCATCGTAACCATGGTGTTCGGCAACATGGGCGCGGACAGCGCCACCGGCGTGGCCATGACCCGCAGTGGCTATACCGGGGAAAACAAGATGGAGGGCGACTACCTGACCAATGCCCAGGGCGAGGACGTCGTGGCCGGCATCCGGATGACAAAGGACCTGGCCGAGCTTCAGCAGGAAATGCCCGAGGCCTATGAAGAGTTCGCGGCCATCGCCCGGAAGCTTGAACACTATTACCGGGACATGCATGACGTGGAGTTTACCATTGAGAAGGGGAAGCTCTGGATGCTGCAGACGCGCGATGGGAAGCGGACGGCCCGCGCCGCCGTCCGAATCGCCGTGGACATGTCCGAAGAGGGGCTGATCAGCCGGGAAGAGGCGGTTATGCGGGTCACCCCGGAGCAGGTCGATTTTTTTCTCCATCCCCAGTTCGACCCCTCGGCCACCAAGGCGGCCCAGGCCGAAGGCCGGTTTCTGGCAAAGGGGCTGAACGTGTCGCCGGGCGCGGCCTGCGGGGTTGTCGCCTTTGATGCGGACGTGGCGTCCAACTGGGCCAAGCAGGACGGCAAAAAGGTGATCATGGTCCGCCCGGAAACCAA
>PUOB01000133.1 GCA_003551985.1 Desulfobacteraceae bacterium
TCCTTATGTGGTTTGGGTTTAGTTGGGGTGTTCATATACTCATGGTTTTCCTGCGCCGGGAAACATAGAGCAAATCCATTACCTGGCGGCAGACAACAAGGGATGTGAACATGCTGGCCACGACCCCGAGGCTCAATGTCACCGCAAACCCCTGCACGGGACCGGTCCCGAACTGGAACAGCACAACCGCTGCGATAAGCGTTGTGACGTTGGCGTCCATGATGGTCAGCGTCGCCCGGTTAAACCCGGCCGTAATCGCGGATGCGACCTTTTTGCCGAGCCTGAGTTCCTCCCTTATGCGCTCGAAAATAATGACATTGGCATCGACCGCAATACCAATGGTCAAAATGATGCCGGCAATGCCCGGCAGCGTAAGGGTCGCCTGAAACGCGGCAAGTCCCGCCGCGATCAACAGGATGTTCAGGAGCAGCGCCAGATTGGCCACCACCCCGGCGACCTGGTAATAAACGGCCATAAATGCAAGCACCAGGATTCCGCCCACAAGCATTGAATAAAGCCCCTGCCGGATCGAGTCCTGGCCCAAAGACGGCCCTACGGTCCGCTCCTCTATGATTTCAACCGGCGCAGGCAGCGCGCCCGCGCGCAGCACAACCGCCAGATCCCTGGCTTCCTGCATGCTGAAATCGCCCGTAATCCTTGCCGTTCCGCCGGGAATGCGTTCCTGTATCACCGGTGCGGAATAGACCCTGTTGTCCAGCACGACGGCCAGACGATTCTGGACATTCTCCGCGGTGACCCGTTCGAAAATCCTTGCCCCCTGGCGGTTGAAGGTAATAGATACGTAAGGCCGATTATATTGTTGATCAACCTGCACCCGGGCATCATCCAGGTACCCCCCCGAAAGAAGAGTTCTTTCCCTGACCAGATAAGGCTCCCCCTCCCTTTCCCCGTCCGGGCTGCCGGAAAGAATCTCGCTGCCCGAAGGCACATCCCCTTCCAATGCACGGGAAACGCTGTGGTCTTCGTCCACGAGCTTGAATTCCAGCATGGCGGTCCGGCCGACCAGTTCCTTGGCCCTGTCCGTATCGGTAACGCCGGGCAACTGGACCTGGACGCGGGACTCACCGATGATGCGGATATCGGGTTCCGACACCCCGAATTCGTCGATCCGGTTGCGTATGGTTTCAAGCGCCTGCCGGACGGCCTGCTGACGCACCTCCTGCGATCGTTCTTCGCTCAGACCCAGCTTCACGAAGTGTTCGCCATTGCGTTCCTCTTCGGACAGGATCTCCAGGTCGGCATAATCCGATTCAACCAGCCGCTTAAAGCCTGGCAGATCATCGGGGTTGATCAACCGAAAGGCAAGCTTGTCCGCATTGACATCAGTTACCTCGACGGAACGGATCCGCTCATTTCTCAAACTTCCCCGCAAGTCGCTCCGGATGCTCTCAATCGTGTTTTCCACGGCCTTTTCGGCCTGGACCTCCAGGCCCAGGTGCATCCCCCCTTGCAGGTCGAGCCCGAGGTTGATCTGGTTATGCGGCCACAGAGACGGCTTGAACGTCGGCAAGACATACACCACCGCCGGTATGAGCACCACGATAATCAAAATGATTCGCCAGGATAACCCTTTCAATGGTACCGCCCTTCCAATTTAAAATTATTTCCGGTCCAATTATGACAGTCTCGTAAAAGTCGCTTTTAGACGGCAAAGTAAAACGTTCAAGATCAAGGCTTGCGAAATTTCGAAGAATACAGTCACGCCAAGGCGTGATAAAATTCTGAGAAATTTCGCATAACGCAGATATTGGGCTTTTTACGAAGCCGGCAATTATTTTTGGTCCGCGGATGAATCCCTCAGGCCCGCAATACTGGGCCGGGTAACCTTGACGCGAACCTTGTCCGCGATCTCAACGGTCACCGTGTTGTCGTCGAGTGCCGTTATTTCCCCGTAAATCCCGCCGCTGGTTATCACGCGGTCCCCTTTTCTCAGGTTGTTTACCATGTTCTGGTGTTCCTTGGCCTTTTTCTGCTGGGGACGGATAAGCAGAAAATAAAAAATAACGAACATCAGGATGATGGGGATAAACGCGGCAAAGCCGCCGCCGCCATTAGCAGCCTGGCCAGCCTCGCCCATTGCGTATGCGATATCGATCACAGTGATACCTCCTCTTTCATATGGATATAAAAATAAATGTCAGGCTTTTATATTCAAAAAAAAACCCGCAGTCAATCGTATCTGTCACATTTTTTTACCCACCCCGGGGTTTTTACTTGTCAATTCAAGGACTTGCAACAAGGAATCAGCGGCCCAAAATTGGTGGGGTCGTATTCAATAAGAAGAGTATAATAAAACAGCCACGTAAAATGTCAACAGGAATGCGCCGGGCATTTTGCGGGGTAACATTTAAGCCGGACGCAGAGATTTATTTAGTGCCCGAACGAAAACCAGGATTTTTCGTCAAGGTCAAGGACGGCGATAATTTTAACCGCAGGAATACTCGATGTATTTTGAGGATTAAAATTTGAGCCGGACGCAGAGATTGGCGAA
>PUOB01000233.1 GCA_003551985.1 Desulfobacteraceae bacterium
ATGCCCGAAGATGCGCGGGTCGCCCAGCGGAGGTTCCCTTTTACATGCCAGAGAATCGAACGAAGCACCCGGCCGCCATCCAGCGGAAAGGCGGGTATCGTGTTAAACCCAGCCAAAAGTCCGTTAATGATGGCGAGATACATCACCACGGCATTTACCGGTTCCGGTATGCCGAGCACAATCCCCGCTGAATAAATAGCATAGAATAAAACCGCGATCAGGAAGCTCGATATGGGACCGGCAATCGCCATCATGAATTCGGCTTTGGGGCTTGGCGGATCATCGGGCATTTCGGCCATGCCTCCGAATATGAAAAGGGTTATGCCCTTCATATGCAAGCCATATCGCCTGGCAACAATCGAATGGGAAAACTCATGGAAGATAATGGACAGAAACAGCCCTGCGGCACCGACAACCCCCATTATCCAATAGGTCCGGGCAGGCAGCCCCTCTATTTGAAAGGGGAAAAAACCCACGGACAAAGACCAGGTAATAAGCAGCGCAATGATTATCCAGCTTAAATCAACGCGTACCTGAAATCCGAGGAGCTTGAATAGGTCGATCCGTTTGCCAAACATACAGACATCTCTAAATAACAAGTTTATTGATGGCGTCGTAAAAAGTTCCATCTACTGCGTTGCAGCAATTTTTCATCCGCTCAACATACGACATGTATGCCTTCGCGTATGAAAAATTACTGCGCCTTGTATATGGAACTTTTAACTTAGCCATTTGTTCCTTATCTTGTGACTTTTTACGAAGCCGTCATTATTAATGAAGCTGAAAACAAATGCCAGTATAAAAATAATAACGGCCCGGTCGTGATGTCAAGCCGATGGTGGGGGGGGTGGGGGGGTACGGCCCCTGCGCCGGGAACAAGCGCCGCTGCCAGGCCCGGCCTCAATAGCAGCCCGGTTTCAATCACTTCAATCAATCCAAAACGTAAGGGTGGCATTGTAGTTCAGCTGATCGCATATATCGGGGTCGGGATAATCTTCACTGGCATGGACCATGATCAACCAGAATCCGGCTTCTTTTAAGGGAATTTCAACGGTTCCGTCATTGCCCGCCTGTTTTTCCAGGGCAAGATCTCCGTTCCCTTCAAAGCCGTCCCAGGTGGCGCCGACGCTACCGGTGTAAGGCTTGCCATGAAACAGTACCTTTACGGGCAAGGCATCGCCGGCATCCAGCGCTGCGGGATCTTTAAGCGGCACGATTTCCAGGGAATGCCCCAGGCGCTTTCCGGCATCTGCGGCATCCGCACCTTCACCTGTTGAAAACAGGGCCTTCATGGTGTTGCTGGAAAACCCGCAGCTCAAGGCGTCGGGATAGTCCGCCCTGGAGCCCCTCTTCCCCCCGCGGGTCGTCCGGGAATAATAACTGCCGGTCTGAATCGCTTCCAGGATATACGTACCGGATGCATCAAGGTCTTTTAGGGCATGGAGGGGATCTTGTTTTGCGGAAATCTCCCTTGCCTCCCCGTTGGGCTTGATAAGCCGGATCGACTCGACACGATCAGCTGAAAGAATGCCGTCTTCAGGAAAATGATGCCCCCATCCAATCTCGAATTGGCGGGAATCAGGCTCGCCATCGTCCTCATGGAGCGTGATCCAGGGAAAATGGGCGTATGCGGGCCCGACAATCAGTAAAATCCATACAATCGCGATCAATGTACCGAAAAATCGGTATGTACCCTTTTTTTTGGTCATAACGTCCCCTTTCTTGTTTTCCGTCCGGCGGGTTCCGTCCGGCGCGTTAAGATAAAAAAGCCACGAAAGTCGCCCATTACTATCAAGGGGAAACCTTCGCGGCTTTGTTGACTGCTGTAAATATGATATTTTATGAATCATCTGCCACCGAGGCCATTCGCCCCGGCTCCCGGCAGCTTCTGCCGCCGGTTGTTATGACCGTACTACCGTATACCCACCCACAGGTCAAGTACTTTTATACGTACCGAGCCGACCCCTGCAGGCATTCCTTCATGGATCGTTTAAACCCGGGGATCAGGCAGGATGTCAAGCTTAGAAAGGGGGCCGGCAGACAGGCTGCTGGCTCCTTTAGCGACATGACCGTGTCCCGGTATTAAGACGCATCAGAAGTCGTAGCGAAATCCGACGGTAATCACGTCGTCCGGGTTGATACCTTCTCCGTTGCAGTATTCCGCAAAAACCCGCATGGGTTTGCTGAATTTGTAGTTTGCGCCGACGGAAAAGTAAGTCTCTTCATCCTCGTCCTGTCCGACAGACGCGTAGAGGTCGCCCTGCCCGTAGTTATAGGCGGCCCCAATCGCGGCATGATAATCTTCTTCACCGGCATCTTTCAGATGCTCCAGCATAAGCATTGCGCTTATCGCTTCTGTAATCTTATACTCGGCTGAAAAACCGAACAGGGTTTCATCAAAGCCGGCGTCTTCATTTTCGATGACGGCGCCCAGCCCCAGGGTCAGCGCATGAATGGTGTATGTCCCGGCAACCTGGAACACAAATTCCTCGTCCCCGGACACCGTATC
>PUOB01000229.1 GCA_003551985.1 Desulfobacteraceae bacterium
GCGCCGGTTTGGCGCATCCTTTTTTCAATCTCCCATGCAGCGTCCGTTTCCGGCATTCCGGGTTCGATGCTTTTCAGTGCATTCAAAAAGGCATCTTCAGCGATGACAAGCGCGTCTTTGATGGCATTGATTTCGGATTCGCTTTTGATAATGCGCAATTGCTCCACCATATCCACGGTGCCGACAAGGGCCGTGGACAGTCCGGCCTGCTGGATTGCGTCCTCGATCATGCCAAACTGTTCAACGCTCACTTTGCGCTTTTCATATCCGAGATGCCGTATGTGGAGCTCCGCCAGAATGTCCGGCAGTTCTTTTGAAAGCCCTTTTTTGTATGTCACAACGCGGAAATCCGGGCACTCGTTTTCGGCCTGCAGGGTGTAGCGGGCATCGGTCAGCAGGATCAGCGCATCCCCGGTGACCAAAAGGGCGCCCGCGGATTCGTCAAAGGCGCCGTCTTCCCCGGTATAACCGCTCAGGTAGCGACGGTTTTCCCCGATAAGTACCAGCAGGGCATCAATCCGGGATGTTTCCATGGATTGCCTGAGACTGTCAATTCGTTGCATATTAATGTTTTGCATTATGAATGTCCATTGCCGGATCCTTCCCGCATCATTGGCGTTTCCATCGGGTCTTGCGTTTTACATTGATTTAACATAAACGGGGTTTCATGGTATAGTAAAAAAATGGTTTACGTAAACGTTCATGCATGCATCATTCATTGACCTGTTGCGGGGTTTGCACAAATGGAAAACACGCTGCCTTTGAGCCAGGCGGATGAGAAGCTGGTCGTCCGCCACAAGGAAATTCTTTCAAAGCCGATACGCATCCGGCTGGTTCAAACCGATGACGACGCCGGCATGCAAATGAAGTGGTTTTGCGATGAGTTGCAAAAACTGCTTCCCGGCATTACGGTGAAGAGCGAGCCTGCGGACGATGAGCCGCCCGGGATCCACGTGTCGGACAACATCCATTTCATAATGGTGCCCAAGGGAGAATACCTGGAGATCTTCCTGCTTTCATTGCTTGGCCACGATGCCCTGGCCGGTCAGGACATGGGCATTGATGCGGACGAATTAAACAGGCGCGTATCGCTGCCGGTTGTTTTAAAGATGTATGTGACCGAAAACTGCCCGTTTTGCAGAAAAACCCTTCCCAAAGGCCTGTTTCTGGCCGGCGCGGCGCCCACGAAAATCGATTTTCGCATCATCGATGCCGTGATGTTCCCGGCGCTTGCGGCGGATGACAATATCCGCTCGGCCCCCACCACCCTGATGGATGAACGGTTCCGCTGGAGCGGAGACTTTGAAATGTCGGAAGTCGTTGAAATGATGGCCGGCAGGGACCCGGTTCAGCTGGGCCATGAGACCTTGAAAAAGATGATTTCCGACGGGGGGGCTGAAGCGGCCGCCGCCCTTATGGATGAATACAACACCGTTATCCCGGCTTTTACACGGCTGCTCGCAGCGGAAAAATGGACTGAAAGGCTTGGCGCCATGGTGGCCTTTGAATACCTGGCGGAAAAAAACCCCGAAATCGCGCAGAAAGCGATAGATGTGCTATGGGAGTCGTTTGACGCCTATGACACCGCAATCATGGGCGATGTGTTGCATTTGTTCGGCGTATTGAACCAAGAGGGGCAAATACCCCGCATTCAGTCGGTGCTTGACGGGCAATATCCTGAATCCGTCAAAAAAGTGGCGGGGGAGGTTTTGGAGGCCCTGGCGGGCGCATAGGCTTGCCTGCAAGGGCCTCCGACAACACTATACCGCTATTCCTGCCGGCTTTTAATCTCCTCGATCACCTTCTGGGCGATCTGCGCCGGAACTTCTTCGTAGTGGGACATGGTCATGGTGAATATGCCGCGACCGCCGGTCATGGACCGAAGATCCGGTGCATAGGTCAAGACTTCGGCCATTGGCACGTGGGCCCGGACCACCTGGTTTTTGCCGCGACTGTCCATGCCGAGCACCCGGCCCCGCCGGCTGTTCAAATCGCCCATGATATCCCCCATGAACTCATCCGGGGTGACGACCTCTATTTCCATGATCGGTTCAAGAAGGACGGGTTCGGCCTGTTCCAAGGCTTTCTTGTAAGCGATTGAACCGGCGATCTTGAAGGCCATTTCCGAGGAGTCCACGGAGTGGTAAGACCCGTCATAAACGGTCGCACGGAAATCGACAACCGGAAAGCCCGCCAGGATGCCTTTCCGGGATGCCTCCTGAATCCCCTTGTCCACCGCCGGAATATAGGTTTTGGGAATGACGCCGCCGACGATTTTGTCCACGAACTCGTAGCCTTCACTGCGTTCCCGCGGCTCGAACGTCACCCAGCAGTCGCCGAACTGACCGTGCCCGCCGGACTGCTTCTTGTGCCGGCCCTGGACCGAGACCTTTTTCTTGAAGGTCTCCTTGTAGGGCACTTTCGGCACCTCCAGGTTAGCCTCGACGTTGTATTTGCGTTTGAGTTTTTCCATCGTGGTTTCGATGTGAATCTGGCCCATGCCGGTA
>PUOB01000117.1 GCA_003551985.1 Desulfobacteraceae bacterium
GGCCGCACTGGCCGCATTGGCTGCCGGCGCCAGCGAAAAGGGCATTTTATCGGCGCTGAAAACGTTTGGCGCCGATCCCCACCGCCTGGAATATGTCGCATCAATCAACGGCGTATCTTATTACGACGACTCCAAGGGGACCAACGTGGCCGCTGCGGCCAGGGCGGTTGAGGCGCTTGGCGCACCCGTCATTCTCCTTGCCGGCGGCAGGGACAAGTACGGGGGGTACGAGGCGCTGCGGGGGCCGGTAAAACAATTCGTCAAGTCTCTGATCGTCATGGGGGAGACCTCGGAGACGATTGCCCAAGCCATGACCGGGCTCGTTGAGACCCGGCGGGCCGGTTCCATGGCCGAAGCGGTGAAAATCGCGGCGGGCATGGCACAACCCTGCGACAAGGTGCTTTTGTCCCCGGCATGCGCCAGTTTTGACATGTACCGGAGTTATGCCGAGCGCGGCAGGGATTTTCAGAAAGCCGTCCGGTTTCTGGAGAAAAAGGCCATATGAAGGGAAATGCTATACATACCCCGGTGATGCGTTTCGACCCGGTATTGCTGTTTTCGGTGCTGGTGCTGTCCGGCATCGGCGTCATCATGGTTTACAGTGCAAGCAGCGAAATCGCACTCAGGCAATTCGGCAATGAATATTATTTTTTTTCAAGGCAGCTTGCATACCTCGCGATTGGCTTTGCCGGCATGGCGGCCGCCGGCTTCATTCCTTATGGCGTATACCGTCCTTTGGCCTATGGCTTTTTATTCCTGGCGGCGCTGATGCTGAGCGCTCTATTGATCGACGGGGTGGGGCACACGGCCGGCGGTGCGACCCGCTGGCTTCGGATATCATGGATTTCCTTCCAGCCGGCGGAGTTCGCCAGGCTGGCCCTGATTATTTTTCTGGCATACTCATTGACCAAAAAACAATACCAGGTGGAACGGGCATCGATCGGATTTCTGCCCCATGTGATCGTATTGTTCGTGTTTTCCGTAATGATCATGATGCAGCCGGATTTCGGAACCATTGTCATTTTGTGGATAATGGCATGGATCATCATGTACGTCGGCAGGGTGCCGGTTTCCCACCTGGTTTCGGCGTTTTTCCTGATGCTGCCGTTTGCCCTCTGGCTTTTGTTCTCTGCACAATACCGTATCAAAAGGTATATGACGTTTCTCGACCCCTGGAAATACCCGTTGGACGAAGGGTACCAGATTATCCATGCAATGATGGCGTTTAACTCAGGCGGCCTTTTCGGACAGGGACTGGGAGAGGGTTACCAGAAACTGTTTTACCTGCCCGCCCCCCATACGGATTTTATTTTTTCAGTCATCGGGGAAGAAGCGGGGCTCGTGCTTGTCCTTACGGTTATTGCGCTGTTCCTGGTGCTGTTGTGGCGGGGACTGCAGATCGCGGCCGGGGCCGGTGACAGTTTCGGATCGCTTTTGGCTTTCGGTATTACGGCATCCATTGCCCTGCAGGCGGTGGTTAACATGGGGGTCAACCTCGGCCTGCTGCCGACCAAGGGCCTGACGCTGCCGTTTTTCAGCTACGGGGGGTCTTCCCTGGTCTTGAATCTCGTGGGCGTCGGCATACTTATGAATATTCACGCAAGGCGGTCAAAGACATGAACAGGGCCCGCAAAGACCCTATTTCGCATCCGGCCGCACCGGATACATCCGGAGGCGGGCGGGAGCTGCGAATCATGGTGGCCGGGGCCGGAACCGGCGGACACCTGTTTCCGGGCATTGCCGTGGTGGAGCGGCTGGCAACGCTCGAGAAGAATGTCAGGCCCTGTTTTGTCACAACCGGCCGTCCCATTGAAAAAACGGTTCTGGCGGGGAGAAATTATGAAACACACCCCATTTCCGCGGCAGGCATGAAAGGGACCTCGATTCGGGGGAAAATGCGGTCCATGGGGCTGCTGGCGAGGGGGCTGCTGGAGGCGCGCGCCATGTTGAAGGATTTCAGGCCCCACCTGGTGTTGGGAATGGGCGGGTATTCATCCGCGCCGGTGATTATAGCCGCATGGATGATGGGGATTCCCCGCGTGATTCATGAACAGAACAGGATTCCGGGCATTACCAACCGGCTGCTGGGCCGTTTTTCGGACAGGGTCCATGTCGCCTTTCCGGATACAAAGATCCCCGGATCCGGCAATAAAATCCGTTATTCCGGGTACCCTGTGCGACCGGAAATCGGAAAAGCCGATAAAAAGGAGAGATCCCTGGAAGCGCCCCTGACCATCATCGTGCTGGGCGGAAGCCAAGGGGCCCGCAGTATTAATAGGACCGTGGCGGCTGCGCTGGACCTCCTGGACAACATCGATCATTTCGCGTTCATTCATCAGGCCGGGGTCGAGGACGAAGCCTTTGTGCGGGCCGCATATGAAAAAAAGCAGGCCGAGGCCCGGGTTTCAGCCTTTTTTGAGGATATGGCGGCTGTCTACCGGCAGGCGGATATGGCTGTTTCCAGGGCGGGGGCCGGTACCCTGGCTGAATTGGCGGCCGCCCGTGTA
>PUOB01000062.1 GCA_003551985.1 Desulfobacteraceae bacterium
ATTATTCTTTTAGCGGTTTTGAAACGCAATAACATTGACTTATGTCAAGAAGACGTAATATTAAAACTGTGTACAAAATCTACAGGGAAGCGTTTGAAACGACCATTTGAATCAATGAGGAGGATCTGATGTACGACAAGAAAGAACTTTGCGACAAAATCAGGGAAATTTACCCCGATATAGGGGAGTGCGGCATCAACGTGGACGTCGAGTATGATGAGGCGCAGAAAGCCTGGGTTGTTGACCTGAAAAAAGACCACCATGAACTGAAAACGTACCTTGAGCCGGATGACGCAGAGACCTGCATGAACGGAAAGCAATGCATCGGCCTGGGCATCCAGATTGCCCAGTTGAAGGACAATATAAACAGGGGCGTTTCCTGATAGCAGGACGGAATCGGCCCTGTGGGCGGGATCGGCGCCTGGCTGCCCCGTTCACGGGGTCGCTTTATTCGTTTCCGGGCTTTTGTTTGGGCACATTCCACGGAAGTAAGGCGGCTTCTTTCTGCAAAAATACCGTCGCGGCTGGAATAACAAGCTTTTTACGAAGCCGCCATCGGGCAGGTTGAAAGATAGGTTGAAAAAGAAGAGATATGCAGGAACAGATTCTTGAAACACTGTTGTCGGACTCCCGCAACCTGGTGCATATACTGGACAACCTGAAGGAAGGCATTATCGCCCATGACCTGGAGCGGCGCATCTTTTTTTTTAACCATGCCGCTGAAGTGATAACCGGTTATGATCGAAAGGATGTTCTGCACAAGGACTGCCATGAAGCCTTTGGTGCGCCGTTTTGCGGTGGACGATGCCTTTTTGCCGTTGAAGTGGATGAAAACACGCGAAACATGCTCGCCGAAGGCCTGGAATATCCTGTCAGCATCGTTACGAAAGACGGGGAAAGCAGGGATGTCGAGATGTGCGTCAATCCATTGCGGGATGAAAACAACCGCATTGTGGGCGTCCTCGCACTTATGCAGGACATGACGGAGATCCTGCGCTATAAGTTGAAAACCGGAGAAATGACAGGGTTCGGCTGCATTATAGGGCAAAACCATATGATGCTGCAGGTGTTCCAGCAGATACGCGACTTGTCCGATTATGATTACCCCGTGCACATATACGGCGAAACCGGTACGGGCAAGGAGTTGGTGGCCGAAGCCATCCACAATGAAAGCCGGCGCAGCGGCGCACCGTTTGTTCCGGTCAACTGCGGCGCGCTGCCGTCAGGGCTTATAGAAAGTGAGCTTTTCGGTCATGTAAAAGGCGCTTTTACGGGGGCCATTAGAGACAAAAAGGGCCGTTTCGAACTGGCGCACGGGGGGTCCCTCTTTCTTGACGAAGTGTCGGAGCTGCCAAAGGATTTGCAGGTCAAGCTGCTACGATTTCTTCAGACGGGCAAATTTGAAAGTGTCGGCAGTGAAAAGACCTCGTCTGTGGATGTCCGTATCATCAGCGCGACCAATAAAAACCTCGATGAAGCGGTCAGCAGTGGGGCATTCCGGGAGGATCTGTATTACCGCCTGAACGTTATCCCTGTAAAACTGCCGCCCCTGCGTGACCGCAAAAATGATATACCCCTGCTTGTTGAACATTTTCTCGATGTGTTTTCAAAGGACAGTCGGGGAGAGACGCCAAAGGTGGTGTCAAAAGATGCCTTGTCGCTTATGATGGACTACCATTGGCCGGGAAACGTCCGGCAATTGCAGAATGTTTTGCAGTTTGCCATTGTCAAAAGCGCCGGCAAAATAATCCAACCGCCCCATCTTCCCATGGAGTTGCGGGATAATGACATTGTGCCGCCCGCAAGGGGGCCCGGCAAGAAACTGGATGAAAACGCCGTCCGGCTGGCGCTGGAAAAAACAGGCGGCAACAAGGTCAAGGCCTCGCGGATGCTGGGTGTCGGCAGGGCGACATTGTACCGCTTTTTAAACGAGCATCCCCAAAGTGTGCCAGAGATTGTGTGAAGGGGAGGCTTTTTGGATTCACCGTCCACCCCCTCCCGCCTTTCATCAGGGTCAGGGCAGCTTCCATGCAAGCGGGTTCCTGAGGCGTATTCCCGCCAGGTCGATATGGACGTCATATGCCATTATCTCCACGCCGTTTCTCAATGCCGCACGGAGTTCCTTCCCGTAGGCGGCGTCAATATGGTCCGCGGGCTCGAATGAGGCGGCATCCATCCGCTGCACCAGAAAAAACATCGCGCACCGGTGCCCGGCTTTTACCAGGTTCTGCAATTCCACGAGGTGGTTTTTCCCCCGGGATGTTACGGCATCCGGAAAAAAAGCGACGCGGTTCTCCACCAGCGTCGAATTTTTGATTTCAACATAACATTCGGCCCCGTCGCCATTGCCAAGCATCAGATCAAAGCGCGTGTGCGCGCCCGCCCGGACCTCGCGCCTTATTGTTTCATATCCCCCGAGGCCCGCCACGGTCCCGGTTTTTACGGCCTGGTACACAAGCCGGTTGGGAACCTGGGTGTTTATTCCCACCAGAGAATCCGGCATGTCGATAAGTTCCCACGTGTACTTGAGCTTTCGCTTCGGCGAGTTTTGGAGCGAAACATATACCGGCCGGCCGGGGGTGCTGCATCCTGTCATCCGCCCGGAATTCGGGCAATGGGCCGTGATCGTTTCACCTGTCTCAAGTGTTATATCTGCTAAGAACCGTTTATAGCGTTTCACCAGGATGCCGGGTATGAGCGCGGGCCATGCAAGGCAGGGGGTGCCATGACCGCATTCGGGAACCGTATTTATTGCTTCCATCCAATAGTCTCCGTCATTGTAGGGGCGAAAGATTTTTCGCCCCTACAGCAATCCTCAGCTGAAATGCGTCAATGCGTTTTGATAAAGTCTCAACGCGTCAATGAAACACATCTGTACCATAAAAACTGATACACGCAAGGTTTTTAAAGGGGGAAAGGGGGCATCGAAAAAACTCTCCGGCACCGGCGGGTTGGCCGTGTGCGCGGGGTTGGCGATGATCTGCCGAAAATCCCTTTAAATTGGCATGTATTTTGAAAGATAATTACAGGTAATGAAGAAACGGGCGTAAACAATTTTTTATTGCCGTGCCATTGCCGGTGCCACTGACTGACGCCTGGGAAAAACGACCGGCAGAAACGGTTGGCTGGCAATAATAAAATATCTGTTTATATTGGGTTGAAATAAGACAAATTCGGATTAAACTATTGAAAGCGTCGAATGAAAATATTAAAACTACTTTGAAGTTGGCAAATTCCCTGCTTGAACTGGCGGAGAAGGGAGATCTTGAGCGTGACGACGTGGGGTGCGGCGTTTTATACGGCATTGTTCGGGATGCCGCCTACAAGATCCGGAAGGTTGCCGAAATGGAAAAAGCGATGCACATAAAAATGAAGAAATGGTAATGATCCGAATTCGTGACGACGAAACTGGCTTACAATCTGAATTGGAGGAGGAATGAAAAGCGTAAAGGGAACACAGACAGAAAAGAATCTTTTGACGGCATTTGCAGGCGAATCGCAGGCGAGAAACCGATACACCTATTTTGCAAGTGCTGCCAAAAAAGAAGGATACGAGCAGATTTCTGCAATATTCACCGAAACCGCCAACCAGGAAAAGGAGCATGCCAAGCGGTTTTTCAAGTTTCTTGAAGGCGGCGATGCAACGGTTTCGGCTGATTTCCCCGCCGGCGTGGTCGGTTCGACCCTGGAAAACCTGAAAGCCGCGGCCGACGGGGAGCAATACGAGCATTCGGACATGTATCCCGGCTTCGCCCAAATCGCGCGCGAAGAAGGGTTCGAGGCTGTAGCCAAAGTGTTTGATATGGTAAGCGTCGCTGAAAAACAGCATGAGAAGCGTTACCGGGACCTGGCGGCCAATATTGAAAACAACAGGGTTTTCCAGCGTGATGAAAAAACCACCTGGCGGTGCCTTAACTGCGGGTACCTTGAGGCGGATGCCCTGGAGGCGCCGGTACAGTGCCCCGCCTGCGCCCATCCCAAGGCATATTTCGAATTGCTTGGCGAAAACTGGTAGTGGGGATTATATTTTTAATGGGTGCATCATGCACCGTTTCAGTATTCTGGAGGAGGATTAATGACTGCATATGATTTTACTGCTGATGACGTTTTTGAGCTTGCAGAAGATATCGAGGTCAACGGCCTGGAATTTTATAAAAACGCCGCGGCTAAGGTGACGGATGAATCGCATAAAAAGCTGCTTCTGGACCTTGCGGATATGGAGCTTACGCACAAGAAGATATTTGAGGGAATGCGCAAGGATCTGGCGGGAATGGAAAAACAGGAGACGGTATTCGATCCGGAGGGGGATGCTGCTGCCTATATAAAGGCCCTTGCGGATATACGGGTGTTTTTTGAAAAGGAAATCGACACTTCCTCAATGGAAGAGATCCTTAAAGCGGCCATTACCGCGGAAAAGGATTCCATTGTCCTGTATACGGGAATGAAGGAATTCGTCCCGGAAAAATACGGTAAAAACCGGTTGGACAATATCATTAAAGAAGAGATGGGGCACATACGCCTTTTAAGCCGGGAGCTTAAAAAACTGAAAGCATAAGGCTGGATCGGATACGAATCAAGCGAAAGGAGAGAACTTATGGCCAAACAACTTGAGATTTACAAATGCGATGTGTGCGGCAATATCGTCGAGGTCTTCCAGGGCGGTCAGGGGGAGCTCGTATGCTGCGAGCAGCCCATGAACCTGCAAACGGAAAATACCGTTGACGCCGCAAAGGAAAAACACGTCCCGGTTATCGAAAAAGCCGAGGGCGGGGTGACGGTAAAGATCGGCGAAGTCCCGCATCCCATGGAGGAAAAACATTACATCCAGTGGATCGAAGTGGTGGCCGACGGCAGGTGCTATACGAAATTCCTGAAACCCGGGGATGCCCCCGAGGCGTTTTTCTGCATCGATGCCGCCGACATTCGCGCCAGGGAGTACTGTAATTTACACGGACACTGGGTTAAATAGTGGCTGAACGAAAACCGTCTTTTTCACCAATTTCTGCGTCAGGCTCAAATTTTAATCCTCAAAATACGTTAGTATTCCTGCGGTTTAAAATTTTCGTCTTCCTTGAACTTGGAGAAAAATCCTGGTTTTCGTCCGGCCACTAAATCGTGCCCGTCCAGAAATGGCCAATTTGTTCAAATCGAACAACAAACAGGAGAGTCCCTATGGCTAGTTGGAAATGCACCAATTGCGGGTACACATTCGAGGCGGAGGCACCGCCGGATCAATGTCCGTCCTGCAAAGCCAAATGCGAGTTTGTGGATAATTCGTGCTATACGCCCGATTGCGAGGAAAAAGGGGTGGATGATCGAATAGGGCGCCAAAAAAAATAGGAGACGATAAATGGCCAAAGCCTTGATCGTGTATTCGTCGAGGGCCGGGGAAACCCGGCAGATCGGCGAATTGATAGCAGAGGGGCTTCGATTTTCCGGGCTCGAGGTGGACGTGGTCGATGTAAAGACGGTAAAATCGGAAAAAGACCTTGCCGGCTACGATGCCTACGTGTTCGGTTCCCCAACCTATCATGGCGATATGCTTGAACCCATGAAAACCATGCTTTTTATGGCCGAAAAGGTGGCCCTGGAAAACAAGGCTGGCGGGGCTTTTGGTGCGTTCGGGTGGAGCGGTGAATCACCGGAGCGTATTTATGGGACCATGAAAAACATTTTCCGAATGAACATGGTCGGCGCCCCGTTGATGCTGAAAAACAGTTCCCTTGGGGGCGGGATAAAAATGGCCCAGGATTACGGGCGTGAAATCGCCGCCAAGCTATAAGACCCAGCGATAGAGATGGATTTAAGGAATTTTATTATTGGGTGTCCCGACAAGGGGTTCTTTAAAAAAATCCGGTTTCTTACAACCTACAACTTACAACCTACAACCTAAAAAACGAGGAGGGTAGACCATGGATAAGTATGTATGCAGCGTATGCGGATATGTGTATGACCCGGCAAACGGTGATCCGGACAACGGCGTAGCGCCGGGAACAGCTTTCGGGGATCTGCCGGATGACTGGGAGTGCCCGGTATGCGGCGCGTCCAAGGATGATTTTGAAAAGCAGGCATAATTTCGTGAGCGGGGAAAAACCGGTTTTAAGCATCCTTGCTCTTTGCATATGCCTTAAGCCGGTTTTTTTCTTCGAGAGGGTGTGTATTTTAGTAACCGATGGCAAAGAAGATGGAAGAGGATGACGATAACAATGAAAGCGGTTGAAATTTCCAAGGACATATACAGCGTCGGCGTCATTGACTGGAATATCCGTGATTTTCATGGATATTCCACGGAAAAGGGGTCGAGTTACAATGCTTACCTGATTGTCGATGAAACGGTTGTGCTGATCGACACCGTCAAGAGTGGGTTTACCGACCAGATGCTTGAAAATATCTCAAGCGTTATCGACCCCAAAAAAATCGACATTGTCATCAGCAATCATACCGAGATGGACCACTCCGGCGGGCTTCCCCGGGCGATGCACTATATCGGGCAGGACAAGCCGGTATACTGTTCAAAAATGGGGTTCAAGAATTTGTCGAAGCACTTCCCCTCCGGGTTGAACCTGCGGGAGGTCAAAAACGGTGAGGAACTCAACATCGGCAAGCGGACGCTGAGTTTTCTTGAAACCCGGATGCTCCACTGGCCCGATTCCATGTTTACATACGACCAGACGGATAAGATCCTGTTCTCCAGCGACGCGTTCGGTCAGCATTATGCCGGCTTTGAAATGTTTGACGACAAAGTCGGTGACGAAATCATGCACCATGCCAAAAAGTATTTTGCCAATATCCTGCTTTTGTATGCCCCGCTCATCTTGAAGCTCATCGACAAGGTTACGGAAATGGGTTTGGAGATCAAGATGATATGCCCGGATCACGGCGTCGTCTGGCGTCATGACCCCGGCCGGATCATCAATGCCTACGTGGAATGGAGCAAGCAGGAGGCCCGGAAAAAGGCGATCGTCGTCTACGACACGATGTGGCATTCCACGGAGGTCATGGCTGAGAATATTGCCGAGGGGATTGCATCGCAGGGGGTTGAAGCTCGCCCGATTCATATCCGCAGTTCCGACAGGAGCAATATCATGACCGAGGCCCTGAATGCGAAAGCCATTGTTGTAGGGTCGCCGACGTTGAACAACACCATGTTTCCCACGGTCGCGGATCTGCTGGTTTACATGAAGGGCCTGAAGCCTAAAAACAAACTGGCCGCATCGTTCGGTTCCTACGGTTGGAGCGGGGAGGCGGTTGCGGAAATCCGGGGCCATCTTGAAAATATGGATATGGAAATCATCGATCCCGGGCTGCGCATCAATTACGTTCCTGACAGCGACGGGCGTGCCGAGGCATACGCCTTCGGCCAGAAAATCGGCAAGGCCGTCCTTGATGCTATGTAAAGGCCGGATTGCCGATGCGCCGGCCTGAAATTGAACTTTCGGACTGCATTGTCTGCGAAATATGCGTGGCGGTGTGCCCGGAAGTGTTTTCCCTCAATGATGCAGGCTACATCGAGGTGGCCGATTTGACGGATTATCCTGACGCCTGCGTCGACGAAGCATCCCGGAATTGCCCGAAAGACTGCATTTTCTGGGAGAATTGACAAGGCAGCGGGACGTTTTTTTTGAGACAACTCAAGCCGGAAGTTGAAAAACAGTTGAGGCGGGTGGATTTTGAGGCGGGGTTGAGCGTCGTTTCAACATATCCCGCACGCCGGGTCATCAATTCGCTCATATCGTTTTATTGTCATCGGGATCCCCTTGTCCGGTGGCGGGCGGTAGAGGCCACCGGAAGGATCGTGTCCCGGCATGCAGAAAATGACATGGAATCCGCGCGGGTCATCATGCGGCGGTTTTTATGGATGCTCAACGATGAGTCCGGGGGAATCGGCTGGGGGGTCCCGGAGGCCATGGGCGAAATCCTCTCTTTGAGCGACGGCCTTTGCGATGAGTACCACCGGATTTTCCTGTCATATATTCAACCCGCCTGCAATTTTCTGGAACATCCGGTCCTGCAGCGGGGGCTTTTGTGGGGCATCGGCCGCCTTGCCCCAAAGCGAAGCGATGTCATCCGTCCGATGCTTCCCGATATAGCGCTTTTTCTATCGTCTGAAGACCCGTATCACAGGGCTTTCGCGGCCCGGATAATCGGACTTGCCGGCCACGCGGTGTCCTATCCCATGATCGAAGAATTAAGCGACGACCATGCTGAAATTGAAATATATGAAGACAGCACTGTGAAAACGAAAACCGTTGCGGCAATCAGCCAATCGTTTTGACAGTCTCGTAAAAAGGAAGAAAAAGCCCCTGCATCGAAATCGACAACGAGCATCTTGTGATGGCGTGGCAGAAGCAGGCTCATAGCTCATAGGATGTGCTGACGAAGGAAGCGCATCGATATCAAGGCTTGCGCAACCTTTAAATGTAGGGGCGAAAAATCTTTCGCCCGATTAAGCGTACGTGAAATTCTGAGAAATTGCGCATAACGCAGATATTGGACGTTTTACAAAGTCGTCAAGCAGGATAGTCTCGTAAAAAGTCGCGATCAGACGACTTTGTGAAAAGGCCAAGATCAAGGCTTGCGCAACCTTTAATTGTAGGGGCGAAAAATCTTTCGCCCAATGAAGCGTACGTGAAATTCTGAAAAATCGCGCGTAACGCAGATATTGGCCTTTTCATAAAGTCGTCCAACAGGGAGACCATCATGTATATACTTGGACTACAGGGAAGCCCCCGCTTGTCAGGGAACACCAATTACCTCCTTGACGCTTTCCTGGAGGGGGCGAGGCAGAAAGGGGCCTACACGAAAAAACTCAACGTCGCCCGGACGGCTATCTCACCTTGTACGGGCTGCGGCAATTGCGAGCGAAAGGGGTTTTGCATCATCAAGGACGATGATATGGCGTCTTTCATATATCCGCTTTTACGCCGGGCGGATGTGATCGTTCTTGCATCTCCGGTATATTTCTACAATGTGCCGGCTGTTTTAAAGGCGTTGATCGACCGCAGTCAGGCCTTGTGGGCCAGGAAATACAAACTTGGGCTCGATGACCCCGGGCGCGGGCATCGGAAGGGGTTCATGCTCGCGGTTGGCGCGACCAAGGGGAAAAATCTCTTTGACGGGATGGTGTTGACCGCAAAATATTTTTTTGACGCCGTCGGGGCCGGGTATATCGATATGCTCGGGTATCGACGCGTCGAGGATGTCGGGGAAATGGCCGACCAACCCCATGTCGCGGAAGATGTGGAAACTCTGCTATCAAAGATCGCGCCTGAGTTCAACCGCCGCAAGATTTTGTTCGCCTGCCGGGAAAATGCGTGCCGGAGCCAGATGGCCGCGGCCTTTGCCCAGATCATGGGAGGGGAGCAAATAGACGCCCTTAGCGCCGGCAGTACACCTGTATCTGAAATAAACCCGGATATGGCCGCCGTGATGGCGGAAGAGGGGATCGACATGGCGCATCGCGTGCCCCGCGCCATAGATGCCGCACTCGATGAGACAATACCCGATACCGTGATTACAATGGGCTGCGGCGATGAATGTCCGTTTATATCCGGGGTGCGCTATGAAGATTGGGATCTTCCGGATCCGGCGGGAAAAGGCCTTGATTTTATGAGAGAGGTGCGCGACGAGATTCGCAGGCGGGTCAGGGCCCTGCTGGATTCTTCCAAAGCCGTCACCCCTTGATGCCTTCTCCGAAGCGGTACTTTTCAATCCCCTCCATAATGCCGCCGGCACATTCTTTTTCCGCGAAATAGATTCTCTTTCCTTTTTTGATGACTTTTCCGGTCCGGTCCTTTTTGCCATCACTGGTTCCCACCACAACCCCAAGCGGTTCTCCGGCTACCATTTCGCCGGTATTGGCGCATATCATGAAATTGGACAACGGGGTCTCCCATTTGTAGCTGACATACCGGATGGCTTTGCCCTTGGAAGCCCGGTACGGAATGATATCCAAATCTTTCTGGTCATAATAGGTCAGGGTATACCGGCACTTGTTTTTGGATAACAGGTCATGGATTTTTGACAACCGGTCCTTTTCATGGGGCATGCGGTAGCTTATCTTGAATTGTCTTTGGACCGCCTTTTCTTTTAATGTTAAAAAGTCGAACCGTTTAAGCAGTTTTTTTATCTTTTGGGGTTCCCACCGGTTCGCGATGTGTGATTCCCATCCCTTGTCATAATGGTGATCCTTGCCGTAATAGATCTCCGTGCCGGCCGATGAAATAATGATGTCGGGCGCCGGAATATTATTGGTTTCAAAAAATTCAGCCAATTCGTCAATGTTTTGGGCGCTTGTCATGCCGAAAGCGACTTTTTTGCGGTTGTTTTCTATCCAATCGATTAGCTTTTTCAGCTCCTTGTCATTGTCGCACAGCATGATGTCGTCGATATCGGCAATCAAAAAGCGCTTCAGTTGCGTGAGGCGCTTTCCAATGGGCGTATATGGCCTGGGTTTTTCCCTTTTTGACATGTTGAGCGTTTCGGCAAGGGGTTTCAGCGCTTTCAGGTAGGTATTGGCGTGGCTGTGCCATGTATAGTATTTACGGACGTTCATGATGCCGTTTCGGGAGCAGGTCTCCCAGTATTCAGGATCGGTGAGCAGCTTCTTGACGGCCTCGGCGATTTCCTGCGTATTGGTGGCATCTACAAGGATGCCGTTTTCACAATAATGGATAATGTCGCGCGGGCCGCCGTCATTGGTGGCAACAAGGGGGAGGCCCGTGGCGGCGGCTTCAAGGAGGGTGAGCCCGAAGGGTTCCGTCATTGCGGGATTGACGAACACGCCGTATTTTTCCGCGGCAATCCGGTAGAGGGCGGGCACTTCGTATTCAGGATCATGCTTTTTGGGGATGGCAAGCTTGCCGTAAAGGTCGTATCGATCCATTTCCATAAGCATCCGGGTCAGCACGTCCTTTTCGTTGTCCTCCATTTCGTCGATGTTTTTGCGGATACCGGCGAAAATGGCCAGGTTTGCCAGGGCCTGGAGCTCCTTGTCCTCCCCGTATGCCTGTATAAGGCCGGTTATGTTTTTTCGCTTGTCCGGGCGGGACAATGCAAGGATAATGGGCTTTTCCGGTGAGACCAGGAAACGGTCCATCTGTTTCAGCAGGTTTGCCTGTGCGTATTTGTCCGTCTCCGATTTTTCTTCTTCGGGGAGCCGGTCATGGTAAAAGGGGTAAAAACGGTCCACGTCGATGCCGGGCGGAATGACCCTGTAGTCGGGAAACCCAAAATTCATGTAGCTGCCGTACTGCTCTGTTTTTTCCTGGTGGGTGCTGGCAACGACTAAATCCGCGGATTTCAGGATGCTCTCCTCGGCTGCAATCCGGGTGTCTATCTTGTAAAATTTTTTTATCTCGGATTCCTGCATTCCGTCATTCAACAGTTTCTGTTTTTTGCCGATGCCCAGGGAATGGCCGGTGTAAATAAACGGCAGGCCGAAGATGTTTGCCAGGTTCATCGCAACATAGCCCGCATCCGGGTAATGGCCGTGGACCACATCCGGGAAGTCGTTTTCACGAATGATGAACTTTATGGTTTTATCGATATATTCATCCAGGTGCGGCCATAGCAGCTCTTTTCTGATATATTTTTTGCCGCCGCATTGAATCCTCAAGATGCGGCATTTTTCATTCCATTCTTCAACAGGCTGGGCGTAGTCTTCCGACACCTTGGGGTCGGCAATCAACCGGGTGAAAAGGTCCACTTTACGGACGTCGTCTTTTTGGGCGAGATGC